>JAFAWI010000386.1 GCA_019241915.1 Alphaproteobacteria bacterium | reverse complement strand
AGAGGTGCCGCACCATGCCGCAGAACCGGAGCAAAAGAAAGCGGGGCTTCCCGCGGAAGCCCCGCCTTTACCACGTCGGAAGCAATCCTAGCTCCGGCTGAAGCCTTCCAGCTCGCCGGCAGCCCAATCGATTGCCTGCGCGACCGTCTGGCCTTGCGTCGTGCACTTCGCGATCATCTTGGGCAGCGTCGCCTGCGCGTAGATCTGGTTGGCGATGCGCGCCGGAGCCGGCGAGTAGGGGATAACCATCTCGGTCTCGCCGCGCGGCACATAGTTGTAAAGGCCGCCCTTGGGCGGGCCTTCCTCGGCCCAGGTCTTGTAATCGTGCAATCCCTCGAACGGCGGGATATCGTAGCCGCGGCTGGCCGCCACGGTCTGCTCGACCGAGTCTTTCTGGCACAGGAAGGTAAGCAGGCTCTTCGCCGCGGGTTTGTTCTGGGAGAACTTCCAGACGCCCCAGAAGAACGGCACCGCGGCCTCGAAGCGGCCTTTGGGACCCTTTGGCGGCGGGAAGTGCCAGATCTGCTCGCCGACCTTGGGCGCGTCGCGCACCGCGACCGCCCACGCCGAGGGCGGGTTGAAGATCAGCGGCCCCTCGCCCGAGATCAGGTACTTGTTGTTCGACGCGTCGTCCCACGCAAACGCATCCTTCGGGCAAAACGGCACCAGCTTCTGGAACCATTCGAGGACCTGTTTGGTCGCATCGGACTTGACCGTGATGTTGCCGTCCTTGTCGACCATCGCGGCGCCGTAAGCACGCATGACTGCGTCAGTCCATGCCACCGAGTCGTTGGTGACGCCGAACCCGACCCCCATCGCACGGCCGGCTTTCGAGAATTTTTCCGAGACTTGGAGAAAGGAGTCCCAGGTCCACTTGTCGGTCAGCTCTTTGTCGGGTGTACCGCCGGCCGGGTACATCTTGGTGATGTCGAGATTGACGACGTCCTTGAAGAGGTCGATCCGCGCGGCCGACGGGAGCGTTGGGCTGCCGACGCAGGCGGGCACCGCGATCCAATGGCCGTCCTGTCTCGCGACGAATTCGATTCCGGGCGCGATCTTGCCGTTGGCCTGGGTCAGCGGACCCATGATGTCGTCGAGCGGCTCCAGATTGTCGGTCTGTGCCGCTGCCGCCCAGGCGAGGAAGGTCAGCATGTCATGGCCCGACTTGGCCTGCGCCTCGGCCGCCTGCGTCAGGTTGAGCTTGTCGGCCTGCGAGGTGATGTAGTCGATGCTGATGTCGACCTTTTCCTTGTCGGCCCATTGGTGGCACAGCTTGGTCAGCGTGTCGTTGGCGCCCGGTACCCAATGGTCCCAAAAGCCGACCGACAGCTTTCCGGCAGCGTGGGCGCCGCGCACGAACGGCGCGGCGAGCGCCGCACCCGCGGCCGCGGCGAAGACGGTGCGCCTCGTAAGCAAAGTTCGAGTCATCGAAGCCTCCCCTGTTCATTGCCGCCCCAAGCGGCAGCGATTCTCGGGGCTGTGTTCAGCGCCCGCTTAGGCCCGGATACTATCGGAACCCGGCAAAATATCATCAGCTTTTAGAGCCGCCGGGGCAGTGGCGGCTCTAAAGGCGGCGGGAGCCGCAGCCCCCGCCGCAGCGTTTGCTGTCTTAACTGCGGCTGAACCCTTCGAGTTCGGTGGCGGCCCAGTCGATCGCCTGGTCGGCCGTTTTGCCCTGCTGGGTGTGCAGCGTGATCATCTTCGCCATCGTCGCCTGCGCGAAGATCTGGTTGGCGATCCGTGCCGGCGCCGGCGAGCCGGCGACCGACTCGATGACATCGCCGCGCGGCGGATAGTTCCAGATTCCGCCCTTCGGCGGGCTTTCGTCGGCCCAGGTGTCGAAATTGCGCAGCGTGCCGAAGCAGGGAATGTCATAGCCCTTGCTCGCCGCGACCAGCTGCTTCACCGAATCGGTTTCCCACAGATAGAGTGCGAGGCTCTTCGCCGCCGCCTTGTTCTTCGAGAAGTTCCAGATGCCCCAGGTCGATGGCTGTGCCGGGTCGAAGCGGCCCTTCGGGCCCTTGGGTGACGAGAAGTGCCAGCACTGCTCGGCCACCTTTGGCGCATCGCGGACCGCGACGGCCCAGGCCGATGGCGGGTTGAAGATCAGCGCCGCCTGGCCCGAGATCAGCGCCTTGTTGTTCGACGAATCGTCCCAGGCATAGACATCCGACGGCAGAAAC
>JAFAWI010000306.1 GCA_019241915.1 Alphaproteobacteria bacterium | reverse complement strand
GCTTTCGGGCGGGGCAAAAGCCGCCTTTTTGCGCGATCGGGCGGCGCCGGTTCACCGTTACGGCAATCAAGGTCTGGAAAGCGCGGCCCGCTGTGTGTCACGCTGAGGGCCTGCATGACCCGGAGGGTTGCCATGAGCCAAATCGATCTCGCCGACAACACCATCGCGCCGGACGCGCAGCCCGCACCCTATCTGCCGCCGCTCCAGCGCACCGCAGGGCAGCCGGAGCCGGTCGCGGCAAATGGCGGGTTGTCCTACATGGCATTCGATCGCGACGGCGACGCCGGAACCGCCGAGGCGCTCAAGGACGCGCTCGCCGAGATCGCCGCGGGCGAGAGCCAGCGTGTTATCGAGATGATTGACAACGCGCCGCCGGGCCCGATCAAGACCAAGTGGGGCATTGCGTTCCGCGACTGGAACGACTGCGTCGCGTACATCCGGCAGTCGAACAGCATCAAGGTCCCGCCCGGCGGCGTGGCGTTGCCGCTGCCCTATACCGTCTACGAGCGACCGTCTTATTCGGTGGTGCCGTCGAATACGATCTGGCGCGACCCCGCGCGCGCCGAGACGGCGGCGGTCCTGCGCAAGGCCGAGGAGGGCAACCGCCGCCGCGACCTCTACTTCCCGCAGGTGCTGCGCGATGCGCGGCGCATCGGCGAATACTATCCCGGGCTGTCGCCGAGCAGCCCCGAGTGCATGGACAAGCTCGGCCTGTCGCTGGCGCATCTCGAGTCCGCGTGCACGAACATCTACGATTCGGCCGAAGTGCGGAGCGTGTTCTATCCCGAAATCGAGAAACTGCTGCTCGAGTTTTTCCCGGACGCGACCGACGCGCTGGTCTACAACCACGACGTCTTCGACAAGGACTACAAGGGCGACCGCACCGAAGACCAGGATGCCCTCAATCCCGGGGTGAACGCCCGTTACGCCAACCTCGTGCACAACGACCTGAACGACAACAGCGGCCGGGTGCGCTGCCGCGAGCTGCTCACGAGGAACCTGCGCAATTTCGGCCGCAAGCAGAGTTATACCGAAGCCGAAGCCGACGCGAAGATGTCGCGGCGTTTCATGTCGATCAACCTCGCCAAGCCGATCGAGACGATCGAACAGTTCCCGTTCGTGCTGTGCGCCTGGCCGTCTTTTGCCGACCAGCCCTACATCAACAACTACCGCATCTATGACGACCGCGTCGGCGAGACCACGCGCTTCACCTACCGTCCTGGACACGAATGGTACTGGTTTCCGCGGCAGAAGCCGACCGAAGTCTCGATGCTCAAATGCTACGATTCCGTCACCGACGGTTCGGTGTCGCGCTGGTCGTTCCACACCGCCTGCATCGACCCGAACGTGCCGCTCGACGCGCCGTGCCGCAAGAATGTCGTGGTGCGCTCGTTCGTCTTCTTCTAGGGCGGCATGGCAGCAGGGCATAAAAACAGCCGCCCCGGCGCGCCGGGGCGGCTGTTCGGCAGCTGGCCCAGTCAGCCGACCTTGGTCATCAACTCGGCTTTGCGGGTTTGGAACTCCCGGCTCATCGCCTCCAGCTGATCGGTCTCGAACTCGTCGCGCGCACAGCCGAAGCCGGTGGTCTCCTCCTCGTTGACATGATGCTCGATGAGCTCCTGCAGCACCTTGAGCTCGGCCGTCCACTGGTCGCTCATCATGTTGCCGAGGCCCGACATCTTGTGCAGCTGCTGCTCGACCGTCTGGTGCTCGCTCATGCCCTCGTGCCCGAACTGGCGTGAGGCTTCGGCCTGACCGGTTTCGAGGCGACGGTACAGGATCTCCTGTTCCGCCTGGAGATGCGGCAGCAGCTTGGTCTTGAGCTGCGCGAACAGGCGGCCCCGCTCGGCGCCGTCTGCGCAATCGGCGAGCCGGTCGAGCAGGTCATCGACCTCGCCGTGGTCGTTATGCAGGTCTTGCAGGATACCCTCGCCCATGCCGAGCATTTCTCTGATCATCGCTGATCCCTTCGGTTGGAGATGTCTGCCCGGCAAACGCCCGGCGCTCGCGGCTGTTGCGGCGGCGCGCCGGTTTATCCTCGGCTTTGGTCGAGCGGGTCGTGGCTGTGGTGCCGGTCGCGCTCGCCGCCGCCGCCCGATACCCGGCTGTGGCGGGGGTTGGTCGGCTGACCCGGCGCGGGCTGAGGCCGGCGCGGCGGGGTCGGTTCGGTGGCATCTTGGCGGCTGCTGCCCGGCCCGCCGCGCGAGCGGTCGGCTGCGGGGTTCCTGCGCGGCATGACTAGCGGTCCTGCTGATAGCCTTGGTTGGTGGTGTTGACGGCAACGCGGCGGGCAGCGGCATCGCGCGGCCACGGCGGAAGCCGGCGTCGCCCACGGTTGACGCCGTCGACGTCACCCGGCGTCGGCGCTAGGCGTCGAGCTTGAAGAACTTCACCGCGTTGCCAGCCCAGATCTTGTCGCGTTCCACCGTCGGGATGCCCTTGTAGATGTCGTCGATG
>JAFAWI010000174.1 GCA_019241915.1 Alphaproteobacteria bacterium | reverse complement strand
CAACCCGTTCTCGTAGATCCTGTGAATACGGTCGTGCCATGCATGCTGGCCTCCATCTCCAGCACGCAGCTTGAATCACAATCCCAACCCAAACGGAATCCCTCTTGCCGATTCCTTCAGATCGGATACCGCTCTAGGCTGAGTTGGCCCACCTTTGCGCTGCGCCAAAGGGCATTGGCGGCCTCAATTATCCAGAAATCCGGCGCGATGATGGTTTCACTACGAAGCTCGCCTGCCGCTTCACTCCCAGGCTCGTCCAACACCCATTTGAGAGCCACGGAGGCGTCGACGACGATCACCGCTCGTCGCGAGCCTGGCGGATCAGCACTTCCGCAGGGATCGTGATGCGACCGCGCGTCTCCTCGCGCAGTTTGGCGGCCGTGTGCCAGAAATCATTTGGATCGGCGCGCAAAGCGGTCTCAAGGATGGCGCGATGTTCCGCCTCCGCGCTGCGGCCGTGTGCGGCCGCGCGGCGCTTGAGCGTCCTCACGATGTCGTCGGAGACGCCTCGGACGAGAAGCTGCGCCATTAAGGCCTCGCAACGCAGTGCTATCACATGATAGCAACGGTTCCGGCACGTATCAAGGTGGCGCCGGATAGTTGTCGGGATTAGAAATATGCCCGCCCTCTCCCAGCTGGGAGAGGGATTTTGTTGCGGACCTTCGATGGCTAAAGGCAAAACCCCTGCCCTGCCCGCCGCGGTCGACGACACGCTCGCCATGCTGGGCCGTGCCGATTACGTCGCCGACCGCAGCCTCGCGACCGCGGTGCACCTGGCGCTGCATCTCGGGCGGCCGCTGTTTCTCGAAGGCGAAGCCGGGGTCGGCAAGACCGAGATCGCCAAGGTGCTGGCGAGCGCGCTCGGACGCAAGCTGATCCGCCTGCAATGCTATGAGGGGCTCGACGTCGCCTCGGCGGTCTACGAATGGGACTACGCGCGGCAGATGATCGAGATCCGGCTGGCCGAAGCCGGCGACGAGGGCCGCGAAGAAATCGAGAGCACGATTTTCTCCGACCGTTTCCTCATCAAACGGCCGCTGTTGCAAGCGTTGGAGCCGGAGCTCGACGGCCCGCCGGTATTGCTGATCGACGAGCTCGACCGTACCGACGAGCCGTTTGAGGCCTATCTGCTCGAATTGCTGTCCGATTTTCAGGTGACCATCCCCGAGATCGGCACCATCCACGCTAAGCACCCGCCGATTGTGGTGATCACCTCGAACCGCACGCGCGAAATCCACGACGCGCTGAAGCGGCGCTGCTTTTATTACTGGGTCGATTACCCCGATGCCGCACGCGAGCTGGAAATCCTGGCGAAGAAGGCGCCCGGCGCCGCGCCCGAGCTGTCGCAGGCCGTGGTCGGTTTTGTCCAGAAGCTGCGCAAGATGGATCTGTTCAAGCTGCCCGGCATCGCCGAGACAATCGATTGGACCGAAGCGCTGATGCAGCTGGACGTGCTCGAGCTGACCCCGAACGCGATCAACGACACGCTCGGCGTACTGCTCAAATACCAGGACGACATCGCCCGTATCCAGGGCAGCGAGGCGGCGCGGCTTCTCGACCAGGTGAAAGCCGAGCTCGCCGCCGCGCCACGCGGCGCCTGATGACCGAGCGCGAAGAAGGCCAAGATGGCCGGCTGGTCGCCAACCTGATGCATTTCGCGCGGACGCTGCGCACGGCGGGGCTGCCGGTCGGGCCGGGCAAGGTGATCGACGCGGTCGCGGCGGTGCGCGCGGTCGGCATCACCAACCGCAGCGATTTCTATTGGACACTGCATGCGGTGTTCGTCAACCGCCCGGACCAGCGGCCGCTGTTCGACCAGGCGTTTCAGATCTTCTGGCGCAACCCCGAGCTGCTCAAGAAGATGATGTCGCTGCTATTGCCGGAAATGAGCCTCGACCTGCCGCAGGATGAGCGGGAGGAGATGCTGCGGCGGCTGGCCGAAGCGCTGCACCCGCATCCCGAGGCGCGCGAGACCGGCGAGACCGAGTTCGAATTTGACGCAGCGATGACGTTCTCCGACCGCGAGCAGCTGCAGTCGATGGATTTCGAGAAGATGTCGCTCGACGAGCTGGCGCGCGCCAAGGCCGCCATCGCGCGGCTGAGGCTGCCGATCCTCGATCGCCCTACGCGCCGTTTCGCGGCGGACCCGCACGGCGCCCGCGCCGATATGCGGGCGACGCTGCGGGCCGCGCTGCGCGCCGGCAACATCGTCGAGATCAAGCGCAAGAGCCGCCGGCTGCGCCCGCCGCCGCTGGTCGTGCTGTGCGACATCTCGGGCTCGATGAGCCGCTACAGCCGCATGTTCCTGCACTTCATGCACGCGATCACCAACGACCGCGACCGGGTCTTCACCTTTGTGTTCGGCACCCGCCTGACTAACATCACGCGCTACCTGCGCTTTCGCGATGTCGACATGGCGCTCGACAAGGTTGCCGAATCGGTGGCCGACTGGTCGGGCGGGACGCGGATCGGCCACTGCATCGCCGACTTCAACCTGTTGTGGTCGCGCCGCGTGTTGGCCCAGGGTCCGGTGGTACTGCTGATCACCGATGGGCTGGACCGCGATGTCGGTGTCGGGCTGGCGCACGAGATGGATCGGCTGCACCGCTCGTGCCGGCGCCTCATCTGGCTCAATCCGCTGTTGCGTTACGAGGGGTTCGAACCAAAATCATTGGGGATGCGGGCGATGTTGCCGCATGTCGACGAGTTTCGTCCGGTGCACAACCTCGACAGCCTCGCGGATTTGGTGATGGTGCTGAGCGCACCGGCGCCGCGCCGGCTGAATGCGGCGGCCGATATGCGAATGGGAGCACGGGCAGCATGAGCGATCACGCGGAAATCCTCGAACAGGCCGCATCGTGGCGGAACGCCGGCAAGGGGGTGGCGCTGGCGACCGTAGTCAAGACTTGGGGCTCGTCGCCGCGTCCGACCGGGGCAAAACTCGCCGTGGCCGAGGACGGCGCGTTTGTCGGCTCGGTGTCGGGCGGCTGCGTCGAGGGCGCGGTGATCGAAGAGGCCCAGGCGGCGATCCGGGACGGCGAGCCGCGGCTGCTCGATTTCGGGGTCAGCGACGAACAGGCCTGGGAAGTCGGTCTCGCCTGTGGCGGCAAGATCGAAATCTTTGTGGAGCCGGTCGAATGAAGCGCGGCTATATCGAGGCGGTGCTGGCCGCGAATAACGAGGGCCGCTCGGTCGCGCTGGCGACCGAGCTGCGCTCCGGTGCGCAGCTCTTTCTCGACGGCGACCAGGTCGAGGGCGATCTCGCACTCGATGACGGATCCGTCGCGACGATGCGCGAGGCGTTGCGTGCCGACCGGAATATTTCGCTGGATATGGCGGAAGGGCGCGTCTTTGTGCAGGTATTCAGCCCGCCGCGGCGCTGCCTTGTCGTCGGTGCGGTCCACATCGCGCAGCCGCTGGTGCCGATGCTGATCGCGGCCGATTATCGGCCGATCGTGATCGACCCGCGTGGCGCGTGGGCCACGGAAGCGCGCTTCCCGGGGGTCGAGCTCTCGACCGAATGGCCTGACGAAGCTTTCGAGCGGCTGAAGCCGGACCGGTCGACCGCCGTCGTGACCCTGACCCACGATCCGAAGATCGACGATCCGGCGCTGGTCGCGGCGCTGCGGTCGGACGCGTTCTATATCGGCGCGCTCGGCTCGAAACGAAACCACGCGCGCCGGCTGGAACGGCTCGCGGCCGAGCATGGGTTCGGCGAGAACGAGCTGGCGCGGATTCACGGGCCGATCGGCCTCGATATCGGCGCGGTCTCGCAGGCCGAAATCGCGATCTCGATCATGGGCGAGATGACCAGCGTGCTGCGCCGGGGCAGCCTCTAGGCGGCGCGATGCAGTTTGGCGAAGTCGCGCTCGCCGACGCCGAGGGCGCAATCCTCGTCCACAGCCTGCGCCTCGGCAAAAGCGCGCTGAAGAAGGGCCGCGTGTTGTCGGCGGGCGACATCGCCGAGATCGCTGCGGCGAATATCGGCGAGCTTACCGTGGTCCGGCTCGAACCTGGTGACATCCGCGAGGACGCCGCCGCCGATCGCATCGCCGCCGCCATCGCCGGTGCGGGCATCGCCGTCGCGCCGGCCTTTACCGGGCGCGCCAACCTCTTTGCCGAGGCGAAGGGGCTGCTGGTGTTCGATCGGGCGCGCCTCGACCGGCTGAACCTCGTCGACGAAGCGGTAACCCTCGGCACGTTGCCGCCCTACGCGGTTGTGGAACCGAAGCAGATGGTGGCGACGGTCAAGATCATCCCGTTCGCGGTGCCGGACGAGCGGATTGCGCGCTGCGCCGACATTGCGCGCGAAGGCGAGCCGCTGCTGCGCGTCGTGCCGTTTCGATCGCTTGCCGTGGGGATGATCCAAACGCGGCTGCCAGGCCTCAAGGACTCGATCCTCGACAAGACGCGCGACGTGACGCAGGGCCGGCTCGGTGCGCTCGGCTGCCGGCTCGCCGCCGAACGCCGCTGCGGCCACCGCGCCGCCGAGCTGGCGCCGGAGATCGAGGCCATGATCGGCGGCGTCGACATGGTGCTGGTCCATGGCGCTTCGGCGATCGCCGACCGGCGCGACGTGATACCGGCGGCGATCGAAGCGGCCGGCGGGCGGATCGACCATTTCGGGATGCCGGTCGATCCCGGCAACCTGCTGCTGCTCGGGCATATCGGCGACAAGCCGGTGCTCGGCCTCCCGGGTTGTGCCCGCTCGCCGAAGGAGAACGGGTTCGACTGGGTGTTGGAGCGGTTGGTCGCCGGCCTCTCGGTCGGGCGCACCGAGATCATGTCGATGGGCGCCGGCGGGCTGCTCGCCGAGATTCCGGCGCGCGGCCTGAAGCGCGCCGACGCCGGCGCGGCGCCCGAGACGCCGGTCGCCAAAGTGCCGCCCGGGCCGCGCATCGCCGCCTTGCTGCTCGCCGCCGGCAAATCGAGTCGCATGGGCGAGAACAAGATGCTGGCCGAGATCGACGGCCGCCCGATGGTCGCGCGCACCGCGCAGCGGCTGCTCGGGTCGCGCGCCCGCCCGATTGTCGCGGTGCTCGGCAACGCCGCCGAGGCGGTCGATGCCGCGCTCGGCAAGCTGCCGGTCGAACGGGTAATGAACGCGGACTACGCCGAGGGCATGGCGGCGTCGCTGGTGAAGGGGCTGGCGGCGTTGCCCGCCGATGTCGACGGCGTTGTCGTGTGCCTCGGCGACATGCCGCTGATCGCGGGGCGCGACCTCGACCGGTTGATCGCCGCGTTCAACCCGCTCGAAGGGCGCGCCATTGTGGTGCCGACGCGACGCGGCCGGCGCGGCAATCCCATTCTGTGGAGCCGCGAGTTCTTCCCCGAAATGCTGGCACTGACCGGCGACCGGGGCGCGCGGCGGCTCATCGAAGAACACGCCGACCGCGTCGCCGAAATCGAGATGGACAGCGACAGCGTGCTGATCGACATCGACACGCCACAGGCGCTCGCCGAACTGCGCGAACGGGTGAAGCCGAGCGCCGCGTGAGCGCTGTAAGCGAAGCGTCTCCGCCGATCCCAGCGTGGCGGAATGCGCTACGCTTTTCCGCCCTACCGCGCTTCAGCGCTTCGCGTTGTGGATCAGGTACGCGGCATAATCTATCGGCTTTAGCTTGAGCGCCTTGAGGTCGCTGTCGCCGGCGAGGGCGCGGGTGACGACGATGTGGTTTTCCACCCTGGTCTGGTTGAGGCGGAAGACGCCGCGCACGCCTTTGAGCTTCGGGTAGAGGTTCGGGTCGATCATCCGCTCCTTGCCGGCGAGGCGGTCAATCGCCTGGTCTTCGCTCAATCCCTCGACCGGCTCCGCTTTTACGAGTGTCCAGTCGCCCTCCCCGGCCCAGCCGGCAACGAGCGCCGCCTTCGGCTCGCCCTCGGTCACCCCGAGCTTGTAGATCTGCTTGCCGAGCCCGACATCGGAGGCCCATTTGTTGAGGGCGGTACTGCGCGCGACATAGAGGTTCGCCATCGTCAGCCCCAGTAGCGCCCGCTGCCACCGACCGCGACGGTGATCAGGCCGAGGATCAGGTTTACGGTCACCAGAATGCGGATCTGGTTGAGCTGTGCGGCGGCGCCGGTCGGATTGCCTGCCGCCAGTGCTGCGCGAAAGCGGCGCCACGGCGCGAAATACAGATGCAGGAAGATCAGCATCATCACGATGCCGATGCCCTGCATGATGTGGACGTGCAGCCCCGCATTCGCAAACCCGCCGAACACGCCAAACACCATCGCGTAGCCCGACAACAGCAGCAGCACGATCGCAGCAAACACCCAGGGAAAGAAGCGTTCGAAAACGCGCTGCCACAGCGCCAGCCGCACCGGCGGATCGAGCGTACCGGTCGCCGGGCGCAGCGCGAGCAGCGCGAAAAACATCCCCCCGACCCAGACGACTGCGCTGACGATATGCAGGATCAGCGCGACCGTCGCGATCAAGACAATGTTGTTGCCGACCTCAACCGCCATAGCCGGGCGCCTGTCGGGCGAGACCGCCGTACAGGTCGAGCATGCGGCCGCGCCAGGCGAACACCGGATCGTCCGGCGTCACCAGCGCGAAATCGCTGATCGCCCGCGCCCATTGAA
Organism: Alphaproteobacteria bacterium; assembly: GCA_019241915.1. Classification (GTDB taxonomy): domain Bacteria; phylum Pseudomonadota; class Alphaproteobacteria; order ATCC43930; family CGMCC-115725; genus DATARH01. The sequence goes on along the minus strand of JAFAWI010000174.1, from coordinate 1,026 downwards.
ACGCGCCGAACACGATGTAGTCGGCGTAAGCAGGTGCGTCGCCGCAAAGAAACGGCTGGCGCTCGACCGTGCGGCGCAGCGGGTCGAGGCTGGCGCGGAAGGTTGGCAGGCGCGCGTCACGGTCTTTGACCACCTCCTCGAGGGTCGCGCCAAAGCGCGGTTCGCGCGACTCGCGGAAATAGGCTTGGTCCTCCGGCCGGATGTGGTTCCAGATGTCGAGCACGACAAGGCGGATGAGTCCCATCTGCAGCACCGTCTCGGTCCAGTTCTGGACGAATTTCGAGAGACCCCGCGCCGCCGCGCCGGGAAAAAGCGTGGCGCGGTCCGCATAGGCTTGTTCGAGATAATCGGCGATCGCCGAGGAATCGTGCACGACCTTGCCGTTGTCGACGATGATCGGGACCCGCCCGTCGTTCGGCGGCGGCAGCTTTGCCTTTTCGGTAAAGCGCCACGGCACGGTGTCGACGTCGAGCCCTTTGTGCGCCAGCGCCATCCGCGTGCGCCAGCAGAACGGGCTGAAGCGGCGGTCGGCTTCCGCGCCGGCCAAGTCGTACATTGTGATCGCCATCGTCGCCCCCCCGCACACCCGGATGAGGCCCACTATGGCGCTTCCCGGCCGTCGCCGGAAAGAGCCTACCGGGAGACGAGCGGAGGCTGTTCCGCCGATTCTATGACCGGCAGCCCAAAGCCGGTTGTCTGCCGATTGTCGATCTGGCCGGGCTGATCGGCTGCTACGCGTTCGTCTCGGTCACGCTCAACGTGTTCGAAATGCCCACCCCGCCCGGGGCAAAATTGCTGGAGAAATAGGCCGTCGCATCAACTCGTATGCGTCCTTCGAGGCCTCGTTGCGCGAGGCCCAGGATGCGGGGACGCGGAGCGGGAACAAACCTTCCTCATCCTGAGGTTGCACCGCATAGCGGAGCCTCGAAGGACGCACAACCGTCACTCCACCGCCCCGTGCGGCAGCGGTTGCGACAGCATTTCGCGGATGCGGCCCTGGATTTCTCGCTGGTCGAAACTGCGCAG
>JAFAWI010000170.1 GCA_019241915.1 Alphaproteobacteria bacterium | reverse complement strand
TCGCCGACCGGGCGGATCGGCGCCTCGGCGAGATCGTCGACCTGGCCGGTGAGCAGCCGGGCGATGCCGCTGGCGTAGAGCAGTGTCAGGTCGCTCGCCGGATCCTCGGCACGTGGTCCCTGCTGTCCGAACGGGGCGATCGTGACGATCGCAGCCGTCGGGTTCACTGCACGCAACGCCGCCGGGTCGCGGCCCACGGCGCGCAGCTCGCTCGGTCGGCCCTCGACCACGATGAGATCGGCACGGGCAACGGCGTCTTCGCCCGCCTCGTCTTTGTCGAGGTTGAGGTATTGCGCGAGCGGGGTGTCGCGGTCGAGCCGGTCGCCGGCCACCGCGGCACCGGCGTCGGCAAACAGACGGCCGGCGACAGCCGCCGCGAGCCCCGGTCCGAGCTGCACGACGTGGAGGCCGTTCAGCACGCCGACCATCGCACCGCGCTTTGTCATCGGGCGAGTTTGCTGCGGATTTTCGGCGAAGCGCAATCCGCCTTAACCCGCAATTGGCATTCCCCCAGAGGATGCCTACCTATTGGGCGGGGGATTGCGGGGGTGATCCGGTATGCTCGTTGCGATGTGCGCTGGCGCGGTGCTGCTGCTGGCGGCGGCGCCGGCGCTGGCGCTGGCGGACGATGTCGGTGCGGTGTCGACCCCGGGCAAAGGCGATCTGACGATGTGCCCGGTGACCTTCGCGTTATACCGCAGCTGCAACCTCTATCATCACATCAAGCTGCCGCCGCAGATTGCGATCGGCGACAAGGTGAGGCTGCGTTACGGCAGCAATCCGAAGCGCTACAACTTTCCGGTGGCGCGGATCGCGCGCGATGGCGCGAAGTGCACGGTCTACAGCCAAACCGCCGACACCGAAAACGTCGACAAGATCGAGATTGCCTCTTGCGCCGACGCCCCGCCGGCGCGGTAGCCGTACCGCGGTGGCCGGACGGCCATGCGAGCGCCTCCGGCTTCGCGTCGGCGGGGCTCGACGGCGACAGCGCGCTCGGCGAAGAACTCCCGCGTTGACGCCGCCGCGCCGTCACCCGGTGCGGGTCACGTAGCCGTAGCGCACATTGCTGCGGCCGCCGCCGCTCGCGAGATAATCGGCCTTGAAATGGGCAAAGCGGTCGTCTTTGACCGCCTCGGCGTGCTGTTCGAGAGCGTAGAGCCGGGTCGAATTGCCGCCGAAGATCGCGGTCTTGAGCGGCCCATCGGCCGGACCGAGTGGGGAAAATCCGTATTTCTCTTGCATCTCCTCCGGGATTTCGAGGCGGCGGAGGCCCTCGATCTGCCATTGCGGCGCCCCGGTCCATACCGCGTCGGTGCCCCAAACGATGTGGTCTTGCCCCAGGCCCTTGACCAGCGTCCCCATCAGCGCCGCCGCGAGGCGCGGCTGCGCCACGGCCGTCCAGGCGAAGATCTGGCCGAGATCCCCATAGACGTTCTTGACGCCGTATTTCTCGGGGATGTCCGCAAGATCGCTCGTCCACGACGAGCGCCCCGTCTTGTCGAACTCGGCCATTGCCTCGGCCGGGTCGCCGCCGACCCAGCGGTAGGCCGAATGGTAGACGAGAAAGTTGAGCTGCGGCCAATCCTTGGCCGCCTTGCCGATATCGCTGACGTCGGCATAGGGCAAGAGGCGCGGGAATTTCTCGGCGATCGAAGGGGCGAACAGCCCCTTGTGGATGCAGACGTTCTTGATCCCGGTTTTCGCGATTTTTTCGTAGAACGGGTACATCAGCTTTTCGTCGTCGGCGTGCCACGGGTGGCCGTCGAGCTCCTTGTGCGTGTTGTCGCCGACCGTGTAGCCCTTCCACGAGTCGGGTTTGTACTTCTCGATCGCCTCGTCGATCTTGTCGAGCCAGCCGTCCCAGCCGGGGGTGAACGTAAAATGCGCCATCATCCGCTTGGCGCCGGCCTTTTCGTTGACCGCAGCGCGGGTCTTGAACACCTGGTCCTGCGGGATGAACCAATCCTGCGCCTCGACCGATGGCGCGTTAGACAGGATCGTCATCTTGGTATCGCTGTCCATGTACAATTCTTTGACATAATTATTGAACTTGAGGTCGTCGAGCGTCTGTTCCTTGCCCGCGAGCTCCTTGTTCCAGCCCCATTGCCCGACCGCCTCGCGCCCTTTGACAAAACCCGTGAGCCGGGTGTCGTCGCGCAGGAAGTGGGTGTGGCCGTCAAAGACGAACTGGCCGGAATTGGCCGCGGCCAGCTGGTCCGCCAGCTCGGGCGTTGCCGCCTCGGCCTCGCTGACCGCGAAATAGCGCCCGAACACCTGGTTCATAGCGACAAATGACGCGGCCATGCCGGCCGCCGTCTGAAAGAACCGGCGCCGCGACAGCCCCTGGCGCTTCGCCAGCCCGTCGCTCATGTCGACGAGCCGCGCCTCGACCTCGCGTTGTTGCGCGGTCTGCGGCGTCGGCAGGTATTCGTCGCTCGAGACGATCTGTGTCGGCACCGGCGAGGGAAACGACGAGGTTTCCGCCGGAAGCAAGCCGCTGATCATGCCGTCGTCGAGTAGCTTCATCGGACCCTCCCGCTTTGGTTTCGGCCGCATCTTGAACCCCGGCCGACAGATTGCCGTCGCGACGTTCGGCGGCATCGCGCCCGCAGTCAGCTTCCCAAAATCGTTCCCGCCTGGAGGCCGGCGTCGCCCGCCTTGATCTTGGCGCCGTCGTCGATGCGCACGCGCTGCGCGTCGATAAAGCCGCCCTGGCAGTGGATGCGGATGCCGTCCGGGCCAGCCGCGACAATCTCGCCGAGCTTCTTGCCGCGCACTGCGCCGAAGGTACGCGCCATCACTTTTTTTGCATCGAAAATGTAGAGCTTCTTGTCGCCGCCCTCGGCCTTTAGCGGCGTCCAGGCGCCGGGCGCGGGATTGCAGCCGCGGATCAGGTCATAGACGAAATCGACGTGATTGGCCCAATTGATCCGGCTTTCGGCCTCGCGCACCCAGCCTTCGTAGGTCGCCTCGTCCTCGTCTTGGGTCGATTCGGTGGCGCGGCCGGCGACGACGAGGTCGGCTGCCTGCACTAGCGCCTCCACTCCGACCGGGAAGATCTTGTCGAAATAGAGCGAGGCGGCGGTGTCGTCGGCACCGATGGCCACGCGCTTCTGCAGGATCACCGGTCCCTCGTCGAGGCCCGGGGTCGGGCGGAAGATGGTGAGCCCAGTTTCCCTGCGGCCGCGGATGATCGCCCACGGGATCGAGGCCGGGCC
>JAFAWI010000088.1 GCA_019241915.1 Alphaproteobacteria bacterium | reverse complement strand
CGTCTCGGCATCGATTACGAGGCGTTGAAGCCGCTCAACCCGCGTCTCGTATACGCCAGCATCTCCGGCTTCGGGCAGAGCGGCCCCTACCGCGACCGCCCCGGTTTCGACCAGATCGCGCAGGGCATGGGCGGGCTGATGTCGATTACCGGGCTGCCCGGACAGGGGCCGGTGCGGGTTGGCATCCCGGTCGCCGACCTGTCGGCGGGCATTTTCTGCGCCATGGGGATTCTCGTCGCGCTGCTGGAGCGCGAGGTCTCGGGCGAGGGGCAGTGGGTCCAGAGTTCGCTGCTCGCGGCGCAGATCGCGATGCTCGATTTCCAGGCAGCCCGCTGGCTGATCGCGCATGAGATTCCGGAGCAGGCCGGCAACGACCACCCGACGAGCATCCCGACCGGCGTCTTCCAGACCAGCGACGGCTACATCAACATCGCTTCGGCCGGCGACGAGATCTTCGGCCGGTTCTGCCGCGCGATCGACCGCCAGGACCTCGCCGATCACCCCGACTACAAGACCGGCCGCGCCCGCTCCGACAACCGGAAGGCATTGAACGCGGCGATCGAGGCGATCACCAAGACCCGCCCCAGCGCCGAATGGATCGACCGGCTCAACAAGGCCGGTGTGCCGTGCGGCCCGATCTACAAGATGGACGAGGTCTTTGCCGACCCGCAGGTCAAGCATCTCGGCATCCGCCGCCCGACCGACCACCCCAAGCTCGGCACCTTCGACATCGTCGGTCAGCCGATCCACCTGAGCGCCTACCCGCAGCCCGAGCGCCTCAAGCCGACCCCCGACCAGGGCCAGCACACCGACGAGGTGCTCCGCGAATTCGGCTACGACGCCGCCGCCATCGCCGATTTCCATCGAAGCGGTGCGGTGTAGCCGACAGCCACGCCTTTACCCGTCATGGCCGGGCTTGTCCCGGCCATCCACCCGCCTGCTGTGCCGGGCTGTTTTCCGGGGATGCCTGGAACAAGTCGGAACAAGTCCGGGCATGACGCGCGGGGACGGGCTTAAGCTTTTCTCTATGCGCCGTCGCGCCGAGGCCGCCGCAGGGTGAAGCTTTCGAATGGCGATAGCCCGCCGTCCGGGCCCGTCACGTCGTAATACGTGACCTGGATCGTGGTGAAATCGCCGGGCTTCTCGCCGGGGTCGACCGCGAACGCGGCAAAGCCGTAGCCGTGCGCGGCGTTGCGCACCGCGGACCACGGCGCCGCTTCGTTGACGTAGACCGGCGGGCGTTTGCCGGTTTTCGGGTCGGGGTCGCCGACCGCGGTGATCACCCGACAGGCGAGCGGTTCGAAGAACAGCTTGTTTGACGGCGAGCCGGTGCCGCCGCCGCCGATCACCATGTGCACCGTGCCGTTGGTCGTGTCGATGACGTCGGTTGCGGTCGCCGCCGGGATCGGGGTCAAGGTCGCGTTCTGTTCGGCGCCGCGGATCGGGTGCGAGCGCTCGTAATGGTGCTCGTGCCCGCAGACCACAAGGTCGACGCCGTATTTGTCGAACAGCGGTCCCCATTCCTGGCGAATGCCCAGATCGGCGCCGTTGAACTTGTCGACGGTCGAGATCGCGACCTGGTGCATGCACACGACGATCCAGTCGATGTCGCGGTTGCCGCGGGCGGCGGCCAGCTCCTGCTCCAGCCACGCCTTCTGTGCGCCCTCCGAATAGCCGCGGACATAGGAATTCCCGCCGTCCTGATAGACGACGTCGTCGTTGGCAAGGCTGATGACGCGCACACCGCCGACCGTGAAGGCGTACCACAGCCCGCGCGTCACATCGGCCTGGCCCGCCGCCTCGGGCACCGCGAAATAGGTCTGGTAGGCTTGGTAGCCGATCGGTCCGTTGCCCAGCTCGTTCTCGTGGTTGCCGGCGGCCGGCATCCACGGCCGGTAACGTGCGCTGCGGGTGTTGTTCTCCCAGAAATCCCACCAGGTGCGCACCCGGTCCTCGGCAATGTTGGCGTAGCAGAGGTCGCCGTTGAGCAAATGGAACAGCGGCTGTACCCGCTCGACGCCGAGCACCGTGTCGCCCGCCGCGGGCGAGCCGAGATTGTCGTTGATATAGACGACGGAGGTGCTGCCGACTTTGAGCCCTTCGGGCGGTTGAAACACCCGGCCCAGCGTCGGCGTCGCCTGGTCGCCAAAGCTGGTAAACGTGAAACGGGCGCGGCCGCGCGGTGCGGTGCGGAATGTGCCGAAGGCGGGCGCGGCGCCGTCGTGGATCGCGCCGTAGAGATAAGCGGCGTCCGGTTGCAGCTGCCCGAGCCTCGCATGATAGGCATAGACCGTCCGGCCCGATTTCGCATCGGTGTAGTGGGCCTCGGTCGCCGCGACGACACGGTCGAGCTGGCCGTCGAGCGTCCCCAGCATCATCCGTGGATTGGCAACCGGCTGCAGCGTGTGCCACGACGCCACCATCTCCGACGCCGCGTCGCCGCCGAATTGCAGATGCAGCCCGGCGACCGGCGGCGCCGTCGCCGAAGCCGGTGCCGGCGCCGCATCGGGCGCGGCCCATGCGGCGCCAGGCGCGATCAATGGCGCAGCGACCGCGGCCCCGGCCGCGATGCCGGCGGCGGCCAGCAGCCTGCGGCGGCTGAGTTCGAGACCGAATTCATTATCTTGCGAGGGCATGGCCGGGCCGTTCATTGGTTGCCGTGCCACTGCATCACAAGCGGATGACAAGCCGGTTGCAAACCCGCTCCCAAAAATAGCCACAATGATGGGTTAGGCTTGGCACGGTAAACAAACCCTGCTGTCGCCAAGCCAACGAGCTGCCAAGGCATCGCAGCCGCCTCCTGTTCTGTCGTCGATAACAGGAGGATAACAGGAGGTTGACCTCCTGTTATTTGCGGCGATGAAGAAGCGCAACAGCGGCCTGGGCATCTGTTACAAAGCCCCATGACCGAGGGCGATCGAGCGGCGGCCGGCCGCACTCTTTTCACGCTGCTGCGCGCGCAAGCCGAGCGTTTCGCCAACCGGCCCGCGGTGGTGGCCGGCGGGCGGAGTACGACCTACCGCGAGCTGCTCGCCGCCGCCACGCGCGTCGCGGGCGGGCTTGCCGTGCGCGGTATCGGCCGCGGCAGCCGCGTCGGGGTACTCACCGAGAACCGGCGCGAGTGGCTGGAGGCGGTGTTTGGCGCCGCGGCGCTCGGCGCGGTCGCGGTGCCGCTCAGCACCTGGTCGCGCGAGGGCGAGCTCGACTGGCTGATCGGCGATGCGCAGCTCGACGCGGTGATCGCGGTCGCGGCGTTTGCCGGCCAGAATTTCGCCGCCCCGCTCACCCACTTGCAACCGCGGCACCCGCGCCTCAAGACGGTTGTGATCATCAGCGAACCGAGTGCGCCTCGCTGCCTGTCGTACGCCGATTTCATCGCCGCGGCTGCGCCGCACGAACGCGACGAGGCGCGGCCCGACGACGACGCGCTGATCCTCTACACCTCGGGCTCCAGCGCGCGCCCCAAGGCGGTGCGGCTGCGCCACGGCGCGACCGTCGCGAACGGCTTTGCCATCGGCGAGCGCATGGCGCTCACCGAGGCGGACCGGGTGCTGCTGGCGCCGCCTTTGTTCTGGGCTTATGGCGCGGTCAATGCGCTGCCGGCGACCCTCGCCCATGGCGCCGCGCTGGTGCTGCAGCCGCGCTTTGAGGCGGGCGGCTGGCTCGACCTGATCGAAGCAGAGCGGTGCACCGCGGTCTACACGTTGCCGAGCATGACCGGCGCCGCGATCCGCCACCCCGGCTTCCGCCGCGCGCGGACCGCCAGCCTCAGAACCGGGCTGATGATCGGCAGCGCCGAGGAAGTGCGCATCGCCGCCGAAGAACTCGCCGTGCCGCAGATCTGCAACGTCTACGGCGCCACCGAAACCTACGGCAATTGCGCGGTGACCCCGTGCGGTTGGCCGCTCCCCCGCCGCATGCAGAGCCAGGGCCCCCCGCTCCCCGGCATGGCGATCCGCATCGTCGATCCCGACAGCGGGCGGACGCTGCCGGCCGGCGAGGTCGGCGCGGTCGAGGTCGGTGGGCTGGTGACCCCGGGTTATTGCGGCGCCAGCGCCGAGCACAACGCCGCGGCGTTCACCGCCGACGGGTGTTTCCGCACCGGCGATATCGCCGCGCTGGATCCGAGCGGCGATTTCCGCTTTGTCGCGCGCGGCAGCGACATCATCAAACGCGCCGGCATCAACGTCTCGCCGGCCGAGGTCGAGAGCCTGCTGCTGCGGCATCCGGCGGTGGCGCAGGCGGCGGTCGTCG
>JAFAWI010000002.1 GCA_019241915.1 Alphaproteobacteria bacterium | reverse complement strand
GGCTTGTCCCCCGCCTTGCCCTCCTTGCAGCGCGCCACCGCCTCGGCCACGGACAGCATGACGACGGACGAGTAGTCCCGCGTCGCCCAGGCATGGTCCATGAACTCCTCGGCCACGGCCTGGCCGCGCGGCTCGGCGCCGGCATCGACCGTCACCGTCACCGACGGCCCGACGTCGCTTATATCCGCGAGCGGAAATCCGGCGCAGATGCTGACCGCCAGCACCTCGCCCGCCTGCTCCAGCGCCTCGCCACGCGCGATCAGCTCGGCCATCGGCCCCTTTTGCGTGCGGCCCCAATCGAGCCCGACCATTGTCGGCCGACGTGCGATGACCGTGCGCGGCCGCACTTCGCCCGCCATCGCGCGCTGCAGCAACTCGGCGCCCTGCCAGGCGCGCTCGTACATGTCGATATGCGGGTAGGTGCGAAACGCGATCAGTGCGTTGGCATTATCGGCCATCCTGCGCGTGACGTTGGCGTGCAAATCCAACGTCGCGACGATCGGCACATCCGGCCCCAAAGCCGCGCGCAGCCGCGCCAGCAATTCGCCTTCACCGTCCTCGAAGCTGGCGGTCGCCATCGCGCCGTGCAGATGCAGCAGCACGCCGTCGATCGGCCGCTGCCGCTCGGCGGCGGCAAGGATCATCCCGCCGATCGTCTCAAACGCCTCGTCCGTGACGGTGCCCGACGGGTTGGCGTTGGCCGAAACGGGATGGATCAGCGTCCAGCCGTATTTGTCGGCAGCTTCGAACGTGGCGCCGAGCGCGGAACGCGTGCCGCGGAAAACCTGCGGTATCTCGTTCTCGCTGTGGAAATCGCGTCGCCGCCACAGCGCGAGGTCGGTCTTGACGATCGAGAACGTGTTGGTCTCGTGCATGAACCGGCCCGTCAGAACGCGCTTCACGATGGCTCTCCAAGACTCCGGCCGGGTGCGCCGAGTGCTGCGCTATATCATAAATCGCGGCGCCGGGAGGCTGCACGGTGCGCGAACGAGCCGCCTTTAGGCGCGCCGCAGCCCTCTGCAGGTCATGGCCACGGTCGGGACAGTTTATTGAAAATCTTATTCGATTTGCCGTCCGTCGAGGTCCGGTTAACTATCTTCGCAGGGAGCCAACGCGTATTTCTGGCGTTGGCGCCTTGGCTTGTTCTGCGTTGGGGATCGTCATGCTCCTCGGTGAATTGCTGGTCGCACAGCGGATCGTCTCCAAATCCGCTCTCGACCAGGCGCTGGCACGGCAGGAAAGACTGGGCGGCCGGATCGGCGAAAACCTGATCGCGCTGGGCCTCGTCACGAAGGAGGCGATTGAGGCGGCGCTGCGCCGGCAGCACGAAAACGCGGTTGCCATACTGGCGGCCGAAGACCTGCTGGCAAAGGCGAAGCGGCGCTACGGCGAATACGATCCCGAAACCAATCGCCGGCGCTGCGAACTGGCGGCTGCCTTGACCGCCGGCGGACGTTTTTCCGAGGCCGTGCCCTTTGCGCAACAAGCCTATGCCGGGCTCGCGAGTGCGCTGGGTGAAGAGCACGCCTGGACGGTGAGGGCCGCCCAAATCGTCGGGGATGCGCTGGGCACGACGGAGGCCGGCGCGCCGCTACCAGGCCAGTGCCCAGCCGTCGCGGCGCGGATCGGAGCCGGCGAGCAGCATGCCGCTGTCGTCGCGGCGGATGATCTCGACGCTGCACGGCCCATCGAGGTCGCCGACGGTGTTGACCGGATGCCCGCGCCGCGCCAGATCGCGCCGCACGTCCTCGGCAAAGCGGCGCTCCATGGTCAGCACGTCGGGCCCGTCATGCGGGTAGTTGGCGTATTGACCCGGCACCATCGAGGTCCATCGCGGCGTTTCGGCCGCCTGCTGCGGATCTAAGCCGAAATCCATCATCGCGGTCGCGACCTGGAAATTGACCTGCACCTGGTTGTCGGCGCCGGGCGTGCCGAACACGCCCCACAAGCGCCCTTCCTTGAGCACCAGCGGCGGGTTCATCGTGTGGCGCACACGCCGGCCGGGGTGCAGGTGGTTCGGGTGCGCCGGGTCGAGGTGCCAATAAGCCATGCGGTTGTTGAGCAAGATGCCGGTATCGCCTGCCATCACCCCCGAGCCAAAGCCGCTGTTGATGCTCTGGATGGCCGAGACGGCGTTGCCGTCGCCGTCGGCGGTGCAGAAATAGGTAGTGTCGCCGGCGGCGTCGACGAGCGTGCGGGTCGGCGCCGCCCGCTGCCGGTCGATACGCTCGGCAAGACGGCTGCAATACTGCGCCGACAGCAGCTCCTCGAAGGCCGGCTGCAATGTGCGCGGGTCGCTACCCCAGCGCTCGCGATCGGCGAAGGCGAGTTTCTTCGCCTCCACCATGACATGCACCAGCTCGGCCGAGCCGAGACCCATGCGCGCCAGATCGAAATTCTCGGCGATCTTCAGCTCCTGCAGCACGACAAAGCCGGTCGAGTTGAGCGGCGCTTCGAGCACGCGGAAGCCGCGATAATCGATCGCCAGCGGCTCCTGTTTCTCGGCGCGGAATTCGGCAAGGTCGGCTTGGGCGACAAGCGTGCCGCAAGCGGGCAATGCCGCGCCCAGGTCCCGGGCCAGGACGCCGCGGTAGAAGGTCTCGGCGCCGTCGGCGGCGATCTGCTCCAACGTGCGCGCCAGCTCCGGCTGCACGATCAGAGTCCCCACCGCCGGTGGCGCGCCGTCGCGCAGGAACAGCGCGACGCTCCGCGGGTCGACCAGCAACGTGGCCAGATATTCGCCGCAGAAGTGCCGGTAGTTCGGTGTTGCGCCAAAACCGTCGCGCGCCAGCCGGATCGCTTCGCCGCACAGCTGCGCCCACGGCAAGGTGCCGTAGCCGCGGTGCATGTCGCCGAGCGCGGCGAGCATCCCCGGCACTGAGACCGACAGCGGGCCGCTGCGCGGAATGCCGCCGGCGTAGCGCTCTGGGCACGCGGCACGCGGCGCGGGCCCGGTGCCGTTGAAGACCGCCGCGCGGCCGGTCGTCGCGTCGAACACATGATAAAATGCATCGCCGCCGAGCCCCGACATCATCGGCTCGACCACGCCGAGCGCAAGCGAGATCGCCACCGCGGCATCCACCGCATTGC
>JAFAWI010000550.1 GCA_019241915.1 Alphaproteobacteria bacterium | reverse complement strand
CCGACGCGCTCTGCCACCTCCGGCGAATGCATGAACATCAAAAACGGGCCCTGCACCGCGCCGCGACTGGCAACAATCGAATCGAACGCAGCATGATGCTTGCTGTCGAGCTGGTCCTTGCTCGTGATGTAGGGGAGCCGCGCCATCGGTCTGTCCTCCGCTTCCGTATTGGCCTTACTGTCCGGGGCAGGCCGGCACCGGCTGGGTGGCCCGGGTCCACACCTCGCTGGCGCCGATCAGCGAGATGCCAATATAGCCGTGCAGCCGCAGCGCGCCATCCGACTGCAGCTTCATCGTCGCGTGATAGGTATTGCCATCGTCGGCATCGTAGACCGTACCGCCTTCCCAGGTATCGGTTCCGGCGGGCTTAAAGCCGTACATGAACATCAGCCCGCACAGCGGCCGCTTGCGTTGTGCCGGGTCCGGATTCTTGAGGTCCCACCCGCTCGGATTGGGATCGTCCGGCTTGACGCGAAACCAGACGAGCTTGCCGCACAAATCGAGGCTGCCGCCCCAGCAGCGAAAGATCTGCACGATCGCCGATCTTTTCTCGGTAAGCCAATAGCCCTGGGGCGAGGCATCGGGGGCCGCCAGAGCGCTTTGAAGGAGGCAAAGCGGAGCAAATAAAACGGGCAGCAAGCCACGGACGAACAGGGCCATGAGAGAGCGCTCTTGTTCGAAAAGCGGTGTTAGCGGGCAGGAAAGACGCCCGCGCCGGCAATTCGCCGCATTCGGCACGTTACATGCACGGTGAGCGAGCCGCCGCACCCCCAGATTAACGCACCAGCGGAACGATAGACCCCCGTGATGCAGGCTTTGTTTATCGGTCAGGCCTATATCGACGTCACATTCGTGACCGATACGATACCGACCGGCGACGACAAGACAGTAGCGCGCGATTACGCGGTTTCGTTTGGCGGCAACGCCGTCACCGCCGCGTTCTGCTGCGCCAAGCTCGGCATCGCGCCCGATCTGCTGGCCTCGGTCGCCGACGACTGGCTCGGCCGCATGTTCGTCGACATGGCGGCGCGGTATGGGATTTCGGTCCACCAGCGCAAGGTCGCGCAATCGTCGCTCTCGTTTGTCATGCCGCGAGGCGCGCAGCGCGCGATCGTGCGCTGCCGCGACGACCGGTACAAGCACCCCTACCCGCCGCTGCACCTGACCGGCTGCCGCGCCCTGCACCTCGACGGGCACCAGCCCGATGCCGCGATCGACTATGCCAAGGCATGCCGCGCTGCCGGCATTCTGACCTCGCTCGATGGCGGCGGACAGCGCGTCAATACCCACGATCTACTCGAATTTGTCGATATCGCCGTGGTTGCCGAGCGGCTTTGCGATCAGATGCACCTGACGCCGGGCGAAATGCTCCTCTATCTGCGCGCGCGCGGATGCCGCGTCGGCGGCGTCACGATGGGCGCCCGCGGCATGCTTTGGTACGAAAAAGGGGCCCCGGACCGGCTGCTGCCGGCGCTCGCCGTCCCGGATTGCAAGATTGTCGATACCAATGGAGCAGGCGACATTTTTCACGGCGCTTACATCTACGCTTTCCTCGCCCATCCCGAAGGCCGCTGGGAGGACCATTTCGGATTCGCGCGCGCGGCCTCGGCGCATGCGATCCAACACCTTGGCAATGAAGCGAGTTTGCCGACGCTGGCGCAGATCGGCGAAGCTCAAGCCAGCCTCGGCGAGCGCTGCGAAGCGCCGCGGCTCGCCGTCGCCCAACCCGAATGAATATCGGGACTGGATCGTTCTCCGGCGGCGTGGAGGGCGGCAATATGACGACAGCGAGCGGGCGCGCCGATGGCGCCGAAACGACCGGGCCCAGACTGGTGGCCGCCGCGGAAAACGCCGCGCTCGAACAGGCGATCGATGAGTTCAAGCGCGCTGTCCTTGCCAAGCTGACATTGGCGGTCGGCAAGGACGCGGCTGCCGCGTCGGACCGCGACTGGTTCGTCGCCACGACCTTGGCGCTGCGCGACCGGGTGATCCATCGTTGGCTCGATGCCGAACGCCAAACGCTCGCGCGTGGGCGCAAGCATGTCTACTACTTGTCGCTCGAGTTTCTCATCGGTCGGCTGCTCAACGACGTCGCCGGCAACCTGAAGATGACCGACGTCGTCAGCCGTGCCCTGGGCGATCTCGGCGTCAATTTTGAGCGGGTGCGCCATAGCGAACCCGACGCCGCGCTCGGAAACGGCGGGCTCGGCCGCCTCGCCGCCTGCTTTCTCGAAAGCATGTCGAGCCTCGGCATTCCGGCCTATGGCTATGGCATCCGCTACGACCACGGGCTGTTCCGCCAGATCGTCAAGGATGGCTGGCAGCAGGAATATCCCGAGGAATGGCTGTCGTTTCGCAACCCCTGGGAGTTCGAGCGCCCCGAAGTGACCTACGATATCGGCTATGGCGGCTGGGTCGAAACCGTGTCCGGGCGCGGCGGCCATACCCGCTTCGTCTGGCATCCGCAGGAGACAATCGAGGCCGTCGCTTACGACACGCCGATCGTCGGCTGGAAAGGAAACCACGTCAATCCGCTGCGTCTGTGGTCGGCGCGCGCCGTCGATCCGCTGCGTCTCGACGTGTTCAATCGCGGCGAGCACGTGGCGGCCCTGACCGAGCAGGCCCGCGCCGAGGCGCTGTCGAAGATCCTCTATCCGAGCGACGAGACGCCGGCCGGACGGGAGTTGCGCCTGCGCCAGGAATATTTCTTTGTCTCGGCGTCGCTGCAGGACCTCGTGCAGCGACACCGCAATGCTTACGGCACGCTGGACACACTGCCCGAGCGCGCCGCGATCCAGCTCAACGACACGCACCCGTCGATCGCGGTCGCCGAGCTGATGCGCATCCTGGTCGACCTGCACAATATACCGTGGGACGGCGCGTGGAAGATCACCGTCGACACCTGCCGCTACACCAACCACACGCTGCTGCCGGAGGCGTTGGAGAGCTGGCCGGTGACGCTGTTCGAGCGTGTCCTGCCGCGGCACCTCCAGATCATCTATCTGATCAACGCGCGTCACCTCGAGGCGGCGGCGCGTCAGCATCCGCTCGACGCGGAAGAGCTTGCGGCGATCTCGTTGATCGACGAGCAAGAGGCCCGCTGCGTCAAGATGGGTCACTTGGCATTCCTCGGCAGCCGCCGGGTCAACGGTGTCTCGTCGATGCATTCGGCGCTGGTGCGCACGGTATTGTTTCGCGAGCTGGACGCCTTCTACCCGGGCCGCATCGTCAACGTGACCAACGGCATCAGCTTCCGGCGCTGGCTCTACCAGGCCAATCCCGGGCTGACGCGGCTGTTGTGCGAAACCTGCGGGGTGGACATCCGAGACGACCCGGAGGCGATCGGCCGCTTCACCGCGGCCGCGGGTGACAGTGGCCTCCACGATCGGCTTCGACACGTCAAGCGCACCAACCGCGTGGCGCTGGGCCGCGTGATCCGCGACCGGCTCGGACTGTCCGTCGATCCCGATGCAATGTTCGACGTGCAGATCAAGCGTATCCACGAATACAAGCGGCAGCTGCTCAACCTGCTGGAGACCGTCGCGCTCTATAATGCGATACGCGCCGAGCCGCTGCGCAACTGGGTGCCGCGGGTCAAGATCTTTGGCGGCAAGGCCGCTGCCAGTTATGCCGCCGCTAAGCTGATCATTAAGCTCGCGCACGACATTGCCGAGGTGGTCAACCACGACCCCGCCGTGCGCGATCTGCTCAAGATCGCTTTTCTGCCGAATTACAATGTGAGCCTGGCCGAGACGATCGTCCCGGCGGCCGACCTGTCCGAGCAGATTTCCACCGCGGGCATGGAGGCCTCGGGCACCGGCAACATGAAGCTAGCGCTCAACGGTTCGCTGACGATCGGCACGCTCGACGGCGCCAATATCGAGATTCGCGACAGCGTCGGCAACGACAACATCTTCATCTTTGGCCTGCTCGCCGACGAGGTGGAGGAGCGGCGTCGCACCGGCACCGGGCCGATCGTGATGCCACCCAAGCTGGCTGAGGTGCTGGACATGATTGATCGTGGCGTGTTCTCGCCCGGCGAACCCGAGCGGTTCGCGCCGCTGACCGAGACGCTGCGGCGGACCGACCGTTACATGATCGCGGCCGATTTCGATTCGTACTGGCAGGCGCAGCGCCGCGTAGACGAGTTGTGGAGCGCGCCGGAAGCCTGGGCGGCTTGCTGTATCCGCAATATCGCAGGAATGGGCTTCTTCTCAGCCGATCGCGCTGTTGCCGAGTACGTCAGCACCGTGTGGAACGCGGGGTCTTAACGGCAGCCGTCGCCGCCGGTGGCGGCGCGGCTTCAAAATGTCAGGCGCACGCCGCCGAAGATGGAAAACGGCGCGCCCGGCACTTCTGTACGGCTGTCGCTCAGAGCCGCGGGCAGTGCAACATTGGCGACGCTGCCGAGGTTGAAATAAGTGCCGTACAGCGCGTAGCGCTTGTCGAACAGGTTGTTGAGGCGGACGTACAGCTCGACGTGTGGGCTCAGCCGGTAAGAACCATGAAGGTTGGCGATCCAATAACCTGGCAATCTCGGGTTCTGGTTCGCGTCGTCGCCCACAAAATAACTGCTGCCGACGATCTGCACGTCGCCGCCGAGCGTCAGCTCGGGGTTCGGCAGGAAGTCGAACCCGAGTTTGCCCTGGTTGAGCGGTATGCCCGGGATGCGGCGTCCCGGGATCACCGGCACATTCCCGTCGGCGCCCGCCATCGGATTGTTGGGTGACGGCAGCGCCCCGGCGAACCGGTAGGACGCATCGACCAGGCTGTAACCGGCGTAAGCCAGCCATTGCCCGGCGCGGTACTCGATGCTGCCCTCGACGCCTTGCCGCCGGGTCGCCGGAACATTCTGAAAAAACCCGCGGCCCTGGACCACGCTCGCGACGTTGACGATGTCGTCGAAACTGTCGGTGCGGTACAGCGCGGCCTTCCAGGCAAGACGACCGTTTGCCAGCGGCAGCGTCTCGCGCAGCCCGGTTTCGTAGGTGTTGGCGACGACCTGTTGCAGCGGCGGGTCGGCAACGAGGAAGTCCTCAAGCAGGCATGGCTTTGCCGGGCTGGAGCACGACTGTTCCAGCGGCGTCGGCACGCGGTTGGCTTGCGAGAAGCCGAAATAGCCGGTGAGCGCGTCGGTGATCTTGTACGCGAACCCGGCGATGGGATTGAGGTGCGTGTAGGTCTGGCGGCTGCTGACCTCGGGGCTGGTGCCGCGCCGATCGCCGACCGAGACGGCAGCGATGTTGAGGCGCCAGCCGGCCGTCGCGGACAGCCGGTCGTCGATGTCGAGGGTGTCGAGCGCGTAGATCCCGTAATAGGTGTTGCGCGCTCGCACGCCGATGGGCGCGTAACCGAGGCCGCCCAAGGTATGGATCGTCGCGCCCGCCCCGGGGACGCCGATATCGGTGACGACCACGAGCGCCGGATCGATGACGCCGAGTTCGCTCGAGGCGGCGAAATCGCTGGCGCTGGCGTCGAGGCTGGCGCCGGCGGTGAAATGATTGCCATGGCCGAACAGCGGCCCCGAACCGACCGCCTGCACCGAGGCGCCGGCGGTTGCCGCCTTGTCCGAGGTCCGGTCGACGGTCCCATAGGGCGTCGCATTGCAGGTGTTGCCGGCTCCCGGCGGGCATGGGATCGGGTTGTTGTTCTGGTCGAGGATCGCGAACTCATCGCGGAAACCCGCGGTGACCGGGTCCGGCCGCGGAAAGCCGTCGTCCTGCAAGCACAAATGGTTCACGAAAACCGCATCGGCGCCGTTGCTGCAGCGCTCGGTGTCGGCCGCGTTGCCGTCAATATGGCGCTGGCGAAAGCCACGGACATAAAAACCGCCTTGCAGCGACCATGCGTCCGAGACTGCATAGCTGCCTTTGAAACCGAGCAGAGCCATCGTGTTTTCGGTCTTTTGCGGCGTCGTGAAGATCGCGCCGCGGTCGAGGTCGAGCAGCTGTACCGGCGTCGCCGCCGCAACCCCGAACGACGACGATGCGGCCAACCCGAACAGGTGAAACTCGGCCCCGTCGTTCTTCCAGCCGAGGTCGCCGTAGGCGCGGCCGAGCTGGGCGGGCGATTTGCGGCGCCACCCTTCGTCATGCGACCCCTGCGCGGCGACGTAGGCAGCGAAATTGCCGCTTTGGGCGCCGTATTGCATACCGGCATCGGCGTGGCCGAACGATCCTCCTTCGGCTTCGGAGCGAAAGCCCCGAAAGCCAAAGCCGTCCTTCATCTGCAGGTTGACGGCGCCGCCGATCGCATTGAGACCGAACGCCGGATTGTCAGTCCACAGGTCGCTGCGCTCGACCGCGTTGGTCGGGATGAGATCCCAATCGACTGTGTCGCCGAAAGCTTGGTTGAACCGGACCCCGTTGAGATAGACCGCGATGCCCGGCGGCGTCCCCTGCAAGGGAGACGCGGAGAACCCGCGATAGGCAAGCGCCTGGTCGGCGCTGTTGCCGTTGGGATCGGACAGCGTTGCGGCCGGAACCCGCTGAAACAACGCATCGGTAATGAGCGGCGATCCGATCCGCTCGATATCGGGCGAAGTCAGGGTTTGCACGCTGCCGGCGATTTTGTCCGGATCGATCCCGGCTCCCGCAAGCGGTGTTGGTGCGATGACCTCGATCGGCGCAAGGGTCGTAGCCGTGCGGGCGCCGACCTCGGTTGAGGGTTCCCAGGCCTGAGTGGCTCCCGCAGCCCCCAGCACCGCACCGGCAACGGCAATAGCGCGAATGAGGCGCATTTGCGGCTTGTACAGATTGGTGCTTGGCGGCGGCGCCGCGCCCGCCGCTCAAGCCGTCGAGCCGCGCACGGTCCCGCGGCTATCCTTTGACACCGCCCATGGTGAGCCCGGCAGTCATCCGCCCGCGGAACAAGTAGTAGATGATCACCGGTGGGACGGCGTAGACGATTGCGGTGGCCATCATGTAATTCCACGGCGATTCGTCGCTGTTGAGAAACTGTGCGAGCGCCACCGGTACCGTCATGCTCCTTTTGTTGGAGAGCAGCAGGAACTGATACAGGTATTCGTTCCAGGCGAGGAGCAGCGC
>JAFAWI010000531.1 GCA_019241915.1 Alphaproteobacteria bacterium | reverse complement strand
CACCGGCCGCAGTGTGCTCACCATCGACCGTGTCGCCGGCATCAGGATCGACGACCGGCCAGCACTGCTCGCGGCCGGTCACGAGATCGACACGCTGTTGCGAGGCGCCGCCGAGGCCTTCTTCAACCAGGTTTTTCGCGACGGCTTCTTTCACGCCGATCTGCATCCGGGCAATATGTTCGTCGATGAGGGCGGTGCAATCGCGGTCGTCGATTTCGGCATCATGGGCCGGCTCGACCGCCAGACCCGGTTTTTTCTCGCGGACATGCTGGTCGGTTTCCTGACCGGCGATTATCGCCGGGTCGCCGAAGTGCATTTCGCAGCCGGATATGTGTCGCCACGCCGGTCGGTCGACGAGTTCGCTCAGGCGGCCCGCTCGATCGGCGAGCCGATCCTCGGCAGGCCGCTTGCCGAAATCTCGATTGCGCGGCTGCTGGCGCAGCTGTTCCGGGTCACCGAGCAGTTCGAGATGGAGACCCAGCCGCAACTGCTGCTGCTGCAAAAGACCATGGTGCTGATCGAAGGCGTCGGGCGACAGCTCGATCCCGAGGTCAATATCTGGGCGCTGGCGCGACCGCTGATCGAACGCTGGATGCAGGAGAACCGCGGCCCTGAGGCGCGCCTGCGACAACGCATCGACGCCGTGATCGATACAATCGACCGCTTGCCAAAGCTCGTCGAGGATACCGGACACCTGGTCACCAGGTGGGCCGAGGAAGGGGTCGTCCTGCACATGGAGAGCCTGGCGTTTCATGCCGAGCGGCGCTGGCGGGAAGTTTTCTGGGCGATCGTGCCGCTCTGGCTTATCGGCGTCGGCCTGATCGCCATCGCCATCGCGCTGTTTTTGGATCGGTAGCTCGATCCGCCTCAAGGTGCAAGGGCAGGAACCGTGCAAGAGTCGGATATTTTCCGCTCTTGTTCTGTTATTATACCGCGTATTCGGCCCGCGAACAGATCGGGCCGCGCAAGGAGCGGGCGATTGCTGCAGGGCCGGCGTGTATTGCTGATCATTTCCGGGGGCATCGCGGCCTATAAGAGCCTCGAGCTGATCCGCCGGCTGCGCGACCGCGGCGCCGCGGTGCGCTGTGTCATGACCGCGGCAGCGGCGCAGTTCGTGACGCCGCTATCGGTCGCCGCGCTGAGCGAGGACAAGGTTTACACCGATCTGTTCTCGCTGACCGACGAAAGCGAGATGGGCCATATCCGGCTGTCGCGCGAGGCCGATCTGGTGGTTGTCGCGCCGGCCAGCGCCGACCTGATGGGGCGGATGGCGGCCGGCATGGCCGATGACCTCGCCGCGACCGTGCTGCTCGCGTCGGACAAGCCGGTTCTGATCGCACCGGCGATGAACGCGATGATGTGGGCGCACCCGGCAACCCAGGCCAATGTCGCGACCTTGGCGGCGCGCGGCGTTCGTCAGGTTGGGCCTAACGCGGGCGACCTCGCCTGCGGCGAAATCGGCTCGGGACGCATGGCGGAGCCGCTGGAAATCGTTGCGGCGATCGAGCAGAGCCTCGCCCCGGATCGACGGCTCGCTGGCAAGCGGGCGCTCGTCACCAGCGGCCCGACGCGCGAAGCGATCGACCCGGTGCGTTACCTGTCGAACCATTCCTCGGGCAAGCAGGGCCATGCGATTGCTGCGGCGCTTGCCGCCCTCGGTGCCGATACGATCCTCGTCTCCGGCCCGACGCAAGAGGCGACCCCGCCCGGCGTCGCGCTGGTGGCGATCGAAAGCGCCGCGGAGATGTTGGTCGCGGCTGAGGCGCATCTGCCCGTCGATGTCGCGGTGATGGCGGCGGCGGTCGCCGATTGGCGGGTCGAGACGGTGGCCGATCAGAAATTGAAGAAAAACGGCAAAGGACCGCCGTTGCTGCGCCTCGCCGAAAACCCCGACATCCTCGCCACGCTCGCGGCGCGGCGCAACGACCGGCCGCGGCTGGTCGTTGGCTTCGCCGCCGAAACCGAAAACGTCGTCGCCAACGCGCAGGCGAAACGTCGCCGCAAGGGTTGCGACTGGATCCTCGCCAACGATGTCTCGGCGGGAACCGGCACGTTCGGCGGCGACAGCAACACGATCCACCTTGTCGATGCGCATGGCGTCGAAGATTGGCCGGCCATGACTAAGCAAGCGGTCGCGGCGCGGCTGGCGGATCGCATCGCCGCCGCTCTGCACGGCGCCGAGTGACTTGAAGGTCGAGCTCAAGATACTCGACGCGCGCCTCCCCGGCTGGGGCTTCCCGCACTACGGCTCGCGGCTCGCGGCGGGGCTCGATCTGCATGCTTGTATCGACGACGCCATCGAGGTAACGGCCCAGGCGTCGGCGATGCTGATCTCGTCCGGCATCGCGTTGTGGATTGGCGATCCCGAATGGTGCGGGCTGGTGCTGCCGCGGTCAGGGCTGGGGCATCGCCACGGGCTGGTGCTCGGCAACGCGGTCGGCCTGATCGACGCCGACTACGAGGGGCCGCTGCTTATTTCCTTGTGGAACCGCAATCCGCCGAAGAGCGATCCCATTCGCATCGAGCCGGGCGACCGCATTGCGCAGCTGGTGTTCGCGCGGATCGCGCGGCCGGAATTTTCCCTCGTCTCCGCCTTCTCCGTCGGCGGAGAGCGGCAAGCCGGCGGCTTCGGCTCAACCGGTGTCGCTTCCGCTTGCCGTGACGCGCCGTCCGCGGCGACATTGATCGAACGGGAGGACGCCGACCCAACGACATGATCCGGCTCAACAAAAAGCTTCTGTTCGCGATCGAGGCGGTGCTGGACATCGCGTACAACGGCGGTATCTCGCCGGTGCGCTCTTCGGAGATTACGTCACGCCAGGGCATCCCGCGCCGCTATCTGGAGCCGGTGCTGCAGGAACTGGTACGGCACGGCGTGTTGATCGGCATCCGGGGCCCGAGCGGCGGTTATCGCTTGGCGCGCGAGCGCCGCAAGGTCAGCATCGGCGACATCGTGCGTACCGTGCGGGGCCTCGAAACCGTCGAGGATCCTATTGAGGCGCCGGGCAGCGCATTGGGGGTTCAGGTGCTGCGTCCGCTCTGGCACGAGCTGCAGGAAGAGACCATGCGCCGCCTCGACGCGCTGACCTTGGAAGACCTATGCACCCGCGCCTATCGCGCCGGGATCGCCGGGCAGATGGCCGAAGGCGGCAATTTCGACATCTAGGCGGCGGCGCCGCGCGTAAGGCGCAAGGGTAACGCCGCTGCGTTGCGGCGGGCGTCGCCCGGCGCTACATCATGAGCGGTATTTACGGGGGCGCGCGTGGATAGCGGCTTGGCCTCGGCGGTGCACGGCGAATTTCGCGGCCGCGTCTATGACAGCATCCTCGAGACGATCGGCGCCACGCCGCTGGTGCGCCTGTCTCGTTTTGCCGCCGACGCCGGGGTGGGCGCGCACATTCTCGGCAAATGCGAGTTTTTCAACCCGCTCGGCTCGGTCAAGGATCGCATCGGGCTGGCGATGATCGAGGCCGGGGAGCGCGCCGGGCGGATCAAGCCCGGCACGGTTCTCGTCGAGCCGACATCGGGAAATACCGGGATTGCGCTCGCATTTGCCTGTGCCGCGAAGGGTTACCGGTTGATCCTGACGATGCCGGAAAGCATGTCGGTGGAGCGGCGCAAGATGCTGCTGCTGCTCGGCGCCGAGTTGGAATTGACCCCGGCCGCGCAGGGGATGCGCGGCGCCATCGCCCGGGCCGAACAGATTGTCGACAGCCTTCCCGACGCGGTGATGCCACAGCAATTCGACAACCCGGCCAACCCGGACATCCACCGCCGCACCACCGCCGAGGAAATCTGGGACGACACGGCCGGCGCGGTCGATGTCATCGTCAGCGCCGTCGGCACCGGCGGCACCCTGAGCGGCGTCGGCGCGGTGCTCAAGAAGCGCAAGCCCGCGCTGCGGATGGTCGCGGTGGAGCCGGAGGACAGCGCGGTGTTGTCGGGACGGCCGCCCGGGCCGAACCGCATTCAGGGGATCGGGGCCGGCTTTATCCCGCGCATCCTCGACACGTCGCTGATTGACGAGATCGTTTGCATCGGCTTCGACACGGCCCTGCAGGCGGCCCGCAAGGTCGCGCAGCTCGAGGGCGTGGCTGTCGGCATTTCCGCCGGCGCCGCGTTGGCGGCGGCAGCGGAAATCGGCGCGCGCCCCGAGATGCGCGGCAAGACGGTCGTCGTGGTGCTGCCCGATTTTGCCGAGCGTTACCTGTCGACACCGCTGTTCGAGGGTCTCTAGGCACCGCCATGGAACTGAGCGAGGAACAATTTCGCCGTTACGCGCGTCACCTGATCCTCGACGAGGTCGGTGAAGAGGGTCAGGAAAAGCTGCTCGCGTCGCGCGTGCTGGTGATCGGCGCCGGCGGACTTGGATCGCCGCTGCTGATGTACCTGGCCGCGGCCGGCATCGGCACGATCGGGCTTGTCGACGACGACCGCGTCGATATGACCAATCTGCAGCGCCAGATCGTTCATGCCACCGCGCGTGTCGGAGACCTCAAGGTGGCAAGCGCACAGGACACGCTCACCCGGCTCAATGACGGGATCGCGATCGAGACGCACGCCTTGCGCCTTGGCCCCGACAACGCCGAGGGGCTGATCGCGGGCTACGATGTCGTTGCCGACGGCAGCGACAATTTTGCCACACGCTATCTGCTTAACGATTTGTGCACGCGGTTGAAAAAGCCGTTGATCGCGGCCGCGCTGTCGCCGTTCGAAGGACAATTGTCGACCTTCAAGGCCTATCTCGGCGACGGCCATCCTTGCTACCGCTGTCTGTTCCGCGAGCCGCCGCCGCCGGACATGGTGCCGCGCTGCGAGGAGGCCGGTATCCTTGGCGCGGTCGCCGGCGTGCTGGGGACGCTGCAGGCGGTCGAGGTGCTGAAGGAGGTGCTGGGCCTCGGCGAGAGCCTTGACGGGACGCTGTTGATCTACGACGCGCTGCGCGTCCGCTTTCACCGCATCCTAATCGGCAAGGATCCGGAGTGCCCGACCTGCGGCGTCCGCGCGCTCGCCGCCTCAGCTTAGTTATTGTTGCGACTCAATAATTTACCCGAGGCTTGACCCACGCCTGGCCGCGACCTAATCGGTGCTGCGGGGGCCCGGGGGGAATGATGGCCCGAAGGCGTTGGGTGAGGGCGGTCGCCGGACTGGCGCTGGCGCTCGCATTGGCGATTCGGTTCGACGCGGCGTGTGCCGCCGGCGGCGGCGACGCCGTGCTGCCGCGCTTCGCCAGTTTACATTCCGACAAGGTCAATCTGCGCGCGGGTCCAGGCGACCGCTATCCGGTGCAATGGGTGTACATGCGCAAAGATTGGCCGGTTGAGGTAATCGGGCAGTTCGACCATTGGCGCCGGGTGCGGGATTGGGAGGGGACCGAAGGCTGGGTGCATGAAAAGATGGTGGGCGGCAAGCGCGAGGTGGTCATCAATGGCCGCATCCGCGGGCTGCGCGCCGAGCCCGATCTCGGCGCCGGACTCGTCGCGCGGGCGGAACCCGGCGTTGTGGCGCGGCTGGACGAGTGCCGCGGCGATTGGTGCCGCATCGC
This sequence comes from Alphaproteobacteria bacterium, assembly GCA_019241915.1. Classification (GTDB taxonomy): domain Bacteria; phylum Pseudomonadota; class Alphaproteobacteria; order ATCC43930; family CGMCC-115725; genus DATARH01. The sequence continues at coordinate 5,926 of JAFAWI010000531.1, read as the reverse complement.
GGCCGGCAACGTCACCGGCTGGGTTGAGCGCTCGGATGTCTGGGGGGTCTATCCCAACGAAAATCTGCCGTGACCGCGGCGGTCAACGCCAGCGAAGACACCGCCGCCCGGCACAAAACGGCCACCTCCTCACGGAGATGGCCGAGGACACCCACGAATTCGTGAATCCTGGGACCCGCAGTGCGGGAGATTATTCCTTGGACGGCTAACGCTGTCCGGCAAGGTTGGTTCAATCGGCGCGTTCGCTGTCTGCTGGCGGCGAACCCAAAAGCAGCGGTTTCGCCCGCTACATCAGCCCGGGCGTGCCCAGAATGCCGTGGCGGTAAGGATCGGCGGCGGCGTCGGCTCGGGAGATCAATTGAAATCTTCCGCGAGGGCGGTCCGCACCGGCTCGGGCATTACCGCCATATGGCCGTAATTGGGGTGGTCGCAGCCGACGACGACACGCGTTTCCGCCGCCTTGAACCGCGCGATTTGCGGCCGCGAGAACGGGAACCATAAAAATTGAACCGAAGAGGCCTTGCCGTCCGGGCTGGTGTTCTCGCGCGTGAGATCAGGCTGACCGGGGATCCGCTCGCGGTCCAGCTCGATAAAGAAATGGTCCTCGATACCGCCGAGACGGCCCAGCACCGTGCCGCGGCGCGCCGGATCGTCGATCTCCAGCATCACCGTCGCGACAAGCTCGCTGCCCTGTGGGATCATCGGATTGTAGGCGGCCAACTCGTCGGCGATCTGCTCCTCGCCGCCCTTTTCGATGTAGAGCATCTCATGTACCTGCTGCCACATCGTCGCGTAGTTCTCAAAATAGAACGTCGCGAAGGGACCGAGTTCGACGCGCCGCCTTCTTTTCAGCTCGCTGATCGTTTGCCGCCGTTCACGCCGCGTCTTTACATACTCGGCCAGCGGCAGGATGTCGGCCCGCGTGAGTCGGCGCTTTGTCGGCACGGCCGCCGTCATAATTCAAAGTCCTGTCGGCGCGCCCGGCTCGATGCCGTAGGCGCGCGCGAGCAGCTCGATCGGGTGATAAGAGCGCTGCGGCCCCGCATCGCCCGTTGCCATCAGCTCCATCCCTTGCAGCACATGCATTGCCGCGAGCGGGCATTCGGACGCGACAAACGGCTGTTTCTCGTTCAACGCTTGGCGCGCGACAGGCCTCCCGACTTTGAGTGCCGTCTCGAAATTGCCCTTCATGACGCCCCATGAGCCGCCGTGGCCCGAGCAGCGCTCGATGATCTTGATCGGTGTATCAGGCACGAGGCGCAGCATTTCGGTCGCCTTCTGCCCCATGTTCTGGGCGCGCGCATGGCAGGCGATGTGCAGCGTGACGCCGCCGTCGAGCGGCGCGAGGCCCGGCGCCAAGCCTTTGTCCTTCGACAGCTCGACGATGTATTCGCTGATGTCGAAGGTGGCGGTGGCCAGCTTCTCGATCGCCGCGTCGTTGGGCACGATCAGCGGCCACTCGAACTTCATCATCAGCGCGCAGGACGGCACCAGCGCAACGACGTCGTAACCGCGGTCGATCCACAGCCCCAGCGCGGTGGACACACTCTTGGCAGCGGCGGATACCGCAGCGAGGTTCCCCGCTTCCAGCTGCGGCATGCCGCAGCATTGTGGATAGACCACCTCGGTCTCGACCCCGTTGCGGGCCAGCACCGCCTGGCTCGCCTCGCCAATGCCCGGGTTGTTGTAATTGACGAAGCAGGTTGCATAAATCACGGCCTTGCGGCCGAACCCGGGCGCTTCGCGGTTAAGCGGCGGCGCGGCGCGCTTTGCGCGCATCGCGAAGGTGCGGCCGTGATACTCCGGTAGCGCGGCGTTGCGATCGACGCCGGCAACCTTCTCCATGATCGGGCGGGTCAGCCGGTTGTGGCGGTCGCTCGCCCAGTTGGCGAGCGGCGCGAGCTTGGCCGCCAGCTTGCCGTTGCGGTCGGTACGGATCAGCTCGCGCTGCGGGATCGGCTGGCGGCGCTCCTTATGCTCGACCGCCCGGTAGCGCAGCATCAGGTGCGGAAAGTCGATGTTGAATTCGTGCGGGGGCACATAGGGGCATTTTGTCATAAAGCACATGTCGCACAGCGTGCAGGCGTCGGCGACGGTGCGGTAATCTGCCTTGGGCACCGCGTCGAGCTCGCCTGTCGCCGAGCCGTCGATCAGGTCGAACAGGCGCGGGAACGAATCGCAGAGGTTGAAGCAGCGCCGGCAGGTGTGGCAGACGTCGAACACCCGCTCCATCTCCGCTTCGGTCTTCTCGCGGTCGGCGAAGCTCGGGTCTTCCCAGGCGATGATGTGGCGGGTCGGCGCCTCAAGGCTGCCTTCTCGCATGGCTATCCTCTTGCCTTGGCCCTATTGCTCATACGAAGGGCGCGAGAGATTTACTCCCGCGCCCTTCGGTGCTTGCAGCAACCGCCTTCCTAAAGCGTGTCAAGAGCCCGCTGGAAACGGCCGGCATGCGAGCGCTCGGCCTTGGCCAAGGTCTCGAACCAGTCGGCGATCTCGTCAAACCCTTCATCGCGCGCCGTGCGCGCCATGCCGGGATACATATCGGTGTATTCGTGCGTCTCGCCGGCAACGGCTGCCTTCAGGTTGGCGGCGGTGTCGCCGATCGGCAGACCGGTCGCCGGGTCGCCACTTTCCTCGAGGTACTCGAGGTGGCCGTGCGCATGCCCGGTCTCACCTTCGGCGGTCGACCGGAACACGGCCGAGACGTCGTTGTAGCCTTCGACGTCTGCCTTCTGCGCGAAATACAGATATCGCCGGTTGGCCTGGCTTTCGCCGGCGAACGCCGCCTTCAGATTTTCCTCGGTCTTCGAACCCTTAAGGGAAGCCATCTGCCCTCTCCTCGCATCGTTTTCGGGGGACACCTAACGCTCCTTGCCCACGCCTCCTTTATCGGTCGAGGCGCGAGGCGAGTCAAGCCTTCTTTGGAATTATTCTAAAACAGCAGGTGCCGCCGAAGGCTCAAGCCGGGCGGCGCACCCGAATGATCACATCGACACGGCTGATTTCTGTGCCGGGGGGAGCGCAGGGTAGGGCGCCGACCCTGACCGCGGTACCGGGGATGTCCTGCAGCATCCCGGTGGACTCGCAGAAGAAGTGGTGATGGTCGTCGATGTTGGTGTCGAAGTATGAGCGGCCGGGCTCGACCACCACCTCCCGCAGCAGGCCCGCTGCCGTGAACTGATGCAGCGTGTTGTAGACCGTGGCCAGCGACACGCGGATCGCCGCTTCCGTCGCCTCGCCGTGCAGCTGCTCGGCGGTTACGTGGCGGTCGTCGCCATCGAACAGCAGACGGGCCAGCGCCAAGCGCTGCCGTGTCGGTCGCAGGCCGGCGCTGCGGACGCGCGCCATCGGACTTTGCTGGGCCGGGGGCAATTGCATGGCCGACATATAGGAGCGCGGCCGGAACCGGTCAATCGGCCTGCAGTCGTCGCGTCAGTCGCCGGTGACGAGCCGCTCTATCAGCTCACGCACCGTCGGGACATAGCCGTTGGCGTAGAACGGATCGCTCCCGAATTTGAAGGCGTTGTGCCCGGCGAACATCAATTCGGTCTCGATATCGTCCGAGTGGCAGATCTTCTGCAGCGTCTTCTGGATGCAGAAACTGCGCGGGTCGGCCTTTTTCCCCGTGGTACCCTGCTCGGTCTGCGCCCAGTTCGAGAACTGGCAGGCGCTGAGGCAACCCATGCAGTTGATCTGGTCGGTGCGGATTTCAAAGGCCTTGGCGGGGGCCACGAAGATAAGCGTCGAATCCGGTGTCCGCAGCGCCTCGGTAAAGCCTTCCGCGACCCAATGTCGGGCCGACTCGCAGTCGTGCGGGGTCAGATAAACGCTGCGCCCGCGCGCGCCGACATGAAATTCGGCGATATGCTCGCCGACCGGCTCGACGGTATAGGCCACCTGATGCTCGGCGCGTTGCTGCAACTCGTCGAGGAAGCGATTGCGCACTGCCGACGAGTAGAAGCCTGTCGGGCTGAAATGGTTAAGGAAAACATCGCCGTCCTTGAGCGTCAGCAGCTTGCGCTTCCAAGCATCGGAGATCGGGCTTTCCTGGGTCAGCAGCGGCCGGGTGCCGAATTGGAAGGCGACCGGAGCCACTTCGGGATCGTCGATCCAATGCGCCCAATCGCGCAGGTACCAGACACCGCCGGCCATGAAGATCGGCGTTCGCTCCAGCCCGAACTCGCTCATCAGCCCGCGCAGCTCGCGCACCCGCGGCAGCGCCGGTTCCGGCGTGACCGGATCCTCGCTGTTTGACAGCCCGTTATGGCCGCCCGCCAGCCACGGGTCTTCATAGACGACGCCGCCGAGCCACTCGCTGAATTTGTGATAAGCGCGCTTCCACAGGGCACGAAACGCGCGCGCGGACGACACGATCGGATAATAGTAGACGCCGTACCGCGCACAGATTTCAGCAATCCGGTACGGCATGCCAGCGCCGCAGGTGACGCCGTGGATCAGGCCGCGCGCGCCTTCGAGCACGCCGTGCAGCACCTGCTCGGCCGCCGCCATCTCCCACAGTACGTTCATGTGGATGCGGCCCTGGCCGTTCGACTTCTCATGCGCGACCTGCGCCTGGTGGACACCGCCGGCAATCGCGTAGGCGATCAACTCCTCGTGCCGCTCCCGCCGGGTCCGCCCGTGGTAGATTTGCGGGATCGGCGCGCCGCTGTCATCGAAACTGTCGGCGTTGACGCCGGAAAAGGTGCCGACCGCGCCGGAGGCCGCCCAGGCGCCCGAACTCTCGCCGTTCGACACCGAAATGCCCTTGCCGCCTTCGACCAGCGGCAGCACTTCGCGGCCCGATATCACCAGAGGGATCAGCGGTCTCACAAACCTGCACCTCGTGCGCCCACCGCGTCGTTTGCCAACGCGGCCAGTATTATATCGGGCGCGTCCGAGAAAACGGAAGCGACCCCCCAGCCGAACAATTGGCGCGCCCTGGCTGGGTCGTTAACCGTATAGGCGAGCAGCGGATACCCGGCCTCAGTGACCTGTGCGACGGTCGCGCTGTTCAGCTCGGTGTGACCGAGATGGATTGTCGTGCAGCCGAGCGCCGCGGCGATCCGCCGCCAGCCGCGCGGCAGCTTGCGCCACAGCATGCCGCGCGGCACTTCCGGCAGCAGCATCGCCGCGGCGGCGGCCGCGTCTGGCAGAAAGCTCGAAATCAACATCGGCGGGCCGCTGTTTTTGCCTGCGCCCCCGACATACGCGGCGACCGCCGCGACGGTTGCGGCGGCGCGTCCCCGCTCCGCCTTGATCTCGACATTCGCCTCCAGCCCCAGCTCGCCGCACAACGTGAGCGCTTGGGCGAGCGTCGGCACCTGCTCGCCGGCAAATAGCGGTGCAAACTTGCTTCCGGCATCGCACCGCCGTATCGCATCGACCGGCAACCGCGAAATCCGGCCGGTGCCGTCGGTGGTGCGGCCGAGCGCATCGTCGTGACAAACGACGAGCGTGCCGTCGCCGGTCAGGCGAACATCAAACTCGACCCAGGTGCAGCCGAGCGCACGTGCCGCGCGAAACCCCGCCAGCGTATTCTCGGGCGCGTGCGCCGCCGCGCCGCGATGCCCGATGACCGGTGGCAGATCGCGCTTCAAACCGGCTGTCATGGCCGGGTGCCCCGGCCACCCAACTGATCTCCGGGTCAAGCCCGAGGATGACGATGCCCAGAGGCGGGCCGTCGCGGCATCGTCACTTCGCAGCGGCGTCCGCGGATGCTGCCGGCTGCTCCGGGTGGCGGCGCTGGTTGCCGAGGTCTTCGCCGGTGGTCTGATCGACCTGGCGCATGCTGAGCTTGACCTTGCCGCGGTCGTCAAAGCCAAGCACCTTGACCTTGACCTGGTCGCCGACATTGACGACGTCGCTGGTCTTGCCGACCCGCTGCTGTGCCAGTTCGCTGATGTGCACGAGCCCGTCCTTGGCGCCG
>JAFAWI010000504.1 GCA_019241915.1 Alphaproteobacteria bacterium | reverse complement strand
CCACTTGGCGCCGAGCCGCACCGCCGCGTCGACATAGCCGTTGAGATAGGCGTCCACGGCGTCGCCGACATAGGGCGCATAGTCGGCGACGTTGACCGCCGACGACGAGTGCAGCGCGAGGCTCACCCCATGCCGCTGGCAAAGCGCGCGCACCCACGCGCCGCGCACGCCAGTGATCGTCGGCAGCGCGTTGTCGCCGGTGTCGAGCTCGATGTCGATCGCCCGCACATTGTACTCCGCGGCCCATTCGACCGCATCCTCCAGCACCAGCTTGCGGCCGACATCGATGCCGATCCGGTCAATAAGGGTCATAACCGAGGCCTCTCCTCTGCAGCGCCGCCGGCCGTGCGGCGAGGGCGGTTTTCGCGTGACAATCGAACCTCCGCTTCTACACTCCACGCATGAAAACGCCGAAAATCAAGGCGGGAGCGCGGTGGCTGGCGGTGGTGGCGGCGCTGCTGCCGGGGGCCTGTTTCTTCCCCGCAGAGGAACCGGCGAGTCCGCTGTTGGGCACCTGGGCGAGTTCGGGCAACAACCGGGTGACCTTCACCGCTAATGCGGTCGTCGTGACCCCGGAAAAGGGGCCGCAGACGACAATGAGCGCGGCCGAATGCAACGGGCGTTACAAGCTGGTCTACGGCCGCATGCAGAGCGCGGCGCTCGAACAAAGTTTCCCCTCCCAGAAGGATCTTCAGGCAAAGCTCAAGCAGCTGCTGGTGCAGCCGGAATACCCGGTCGCCGATGTCACCTGCGACGAGGGCGGCACCACCTATGTGCAGCTCAACGACCGCCAGGTGCTGGCGGTCTATCGCGACGCCGGCATCGGCGGGACCGAAAACCTGACGCGGCTCTGAACCGCCGGAATGGAAGCCCGGCTCAAGACCTCGATCCGGGTCACCGCGCTGATCCGCCGCTGCGACCTCGCGGCGATCGGTGTTGCGGTGACCGCGCGGGGCGACCCTGACGCTGGCGCGATGCTGGTCAAGCTGTGCGGCCGCGACACCCGCGCGATGGTGCTGAGCCAGACGCGGAGCCCCGGCGGCACGCTCGGCTGGATGCGCGCCACTGGCGCCGTGCCGGTCGCCGAAGCCGAGGCCGATGCCTATGTCGCGCGGCAGCGGCAACGCGATCCCGATCTGTGGGTGATTGAGATCGAGACCGCCGCCCCCGAAACCGTGCTCGACGACGAGATCATCGCATGAGCGACATCCCGGAGCATCCCGATGTGCGCGTCCTCGCGCAGGAGGTCGCGTTCAAGCGGCACCTGCGGCTCGACGTGGTGCGGTTCCGCCATCGCCTGTTTTCGGGCGAATGGAGCGGCGAGCGAGTCTGGGACATCGTGCGGCGCGGCGCCTCGGTCGCGGTGGTGCTCTACGATCCCGATCGCGATGCGGTGGTGCTGGTCGAGCAGTTTCGTCTGGCGCCGCTGATGACGGGTTTTACCCCATGGGTCGTCGAGGTGGTGGCGGGGCTGGTCGATCACGAAGGCGAGGCCGACGAAGACGTCGCGCGGCGTGAAGCGGTCGAGGAGGCGGGGCTCGAAGTGCTGGGCGAGCTGATCCCGATCCAGCGCTATACACCCACCCCCGGCGATTCCGATCAGGCGACGATGCTGTTCTGCGGCCGGGTCGATTCGCGCGGCGCAGGCGGCGTCTATGGCGTCGCCGACGAGGACGAGGACATCCGCGTTGTCGTCAAACCGCTGGCCGAGATCGAAAGCATGGTCGATGCGGGCGCAATCGATAACGGCCATAGCCTGATCTGTCTCTATTGGCTCATCCGCCACCGCGACGAGTTGCGCCGCAAGTGGGGAGCTATGTAGGGCGGATAAGCGCAGCGCCTTCCGCCGATACGGGTGCCCTTACGAGCTGGCGGATGACGCTTCGCTTATCCGCCCTACACTAGGGGCTCGCTACCGCAGCGGCACTTTCTTGAAGTGCTTTGACAGCGCCAAACCTTGCCGCTGGTAGTTCGAGCCGATACCGCCGCCGTAGAGTCGGTCGGGACGCGCGATCAGCGGCTCGTAGACGAGGCGGCCCATCGTCTGGCCGTGCTCGATCAGGAACGGCACCTCGTGCGAGCGCACCTCGAGCACGGCTCGGCTGCCGCTGCCGCCGGTCTCGGCCGAGCCAAAGCCGGGGTCGAAAAACCCGGCGTAATGCACACGGAACTCGCCGACAAACGTGTCATAGGGCAGCATCTCGGCGGCATGGTCGGCGGGCACGGCGACCGCCTCGCGCGATGCGAGAATGTAGAAATCGTTCGGATCGAGCACGAGGCCCGCCGGGTCGCCCGGCCCGCGCCGCGCATAGACCGGCTCCCAGAAATCGTTGGGGTCATAAAAATCGACCTTATCGACATCGACGACGCCGGTGTGCCGACGCGCCTTGTAGCCGACGAGGCCGCTGCCGGGCTGCCCGAGCATATCGACTGTGAACACAAGCCCGTTGCGGATCGCCTGCCCCGCCGGCGCGCCATCCTCCGGCGGCTCGACCAGCGGGCTTTCGGCGTGCAGGCGGCGCAGTGCGGTGTCGCGAAACATCGGCGAACCGCGGCGGATCCGAAGCTGCACCAGGCGGGAGCCGGTGCGTACCACGACACTAAACGAGCGCGGCGAGATCTCGGCGTAGAGCGGGCCCTTGTAGCCCTCCCGCACCCGGTCGAATTCGACCCCGTGATCGGTGATGACGCGGGCGAAGATGTCGAGGCGGCCGGTCGAGCTTTTCGGATTGGCGGCGGCGGCGGTCCGGCGCGGCAGCGCGGTCATCTCCAGCAGCGGCACGATATAGACGCAATCGCGTTCAAGTACGGTGCCGGCGGTCAGGTCGATCTGGTGCATCGACAGCTGGTCGAGCTTGTCCTTGACCGTGTGCCGCGGCCCCGGCAGGAAGCTGGCGCGCACCCGGAAGGCCACCTCCCCGAGCCGCAGATCGAGGCTGGCCGGCTGCACCTGGTCGTCGCCGATCGGCACCGGCGAGACGATCTCCTGACCGAGCTTGACCGCGCCGCGCAGCATCTGCGACGGCAACAGCCCGGTTGAGCGCTCGGTTTCCGGCAGCGGGAACAGCTCGCCATCGCGCCCTTCGGAAATCGTCTCAAAATTCATCAGGGTGTTCTACGCCAAGGATGGGCCCGCGAAAAGGCGAGCCGGCGTTCTGTCGTTGAACGGGATACCAACATCTCTTATATGTATACGCATACATCCGCTCTACATAAGATAACCGACGATGGGATACCAAAATCCGACCGAGGTCCGGTCGCCTAAAGGCGCGATCACACACCTGCGCGTCATCTTCGACGGTGGCGAGCAGACGCCGGAATCCCGGTGGGATGGCTGGTCCGTCGCGGAACTCGAATGGTACGAGAACCCGGTCCTCGCCATCCGCTGGAACGGCAGCACGTCGCACGACGGTATTTCCGAGATGGGCAATC
>JAFAWI010000201.1 GCA_019241915.1 Alphaproteobacteria bacterium | reverse complement strand
TCGACAAGACGATCGAGGATACCTGGCGGCGGGTCGCGCGCGCCTGCGCCGCGCCGGAGAAGGACCCGGAACACTGGGCCGCGCGCTTCTACGCCGCGATGGAGGATTTCCGCTTTCTGCCGGCCGGGCGTGTTATCGCCGGCGCAGGCGCCGACCGCGATGTGACGCTGTTCAACTGCTTTGTTATGGGGGCGATCCCTGACGACATGGGCGGCATCTTCGCGCATCTGCGCGAGGCCGCGCTGACCATGCAGCAGGGCGGCGGCATCGGCTACGATTTCTCGACGCTGCGACCGCGCGGCGCCTACGTGAAAGGCGTCGGGGCCGACGCGTCTGGGCCGTTGAGCTTTATGGACGTGTGGGATGCGATGTGCCGCACGATCATGTCGGCCGGCTACCGGCGCGGCGCGATGATGGCGACCTTGCGCTGCGACCACCCCGACATCGAGGCCTTTGTCGAGGCGAAGCGCGAGCCGGGCCGATTGCGCATGTTCAACCTGTCGGTGCTGGTCACCGACGCCTTCATGCAGGCGGTCGAGCAGGACGCCGCTTGGCAATTGACCTTTAACGGCTCGGTCCACCACACGCTGCCGGCGCGTGAGTTGTGGGACAAGATCATGCGCGCGACGTACGCCTATGCCGAGCCCGGCGTCATCTTTATCGATCGGATCAACCGCCGTAACCCATTGTATTATTGCGAAACGATATCGGCGACCAATCCTTGCGGCGAGCAACCGCTGCCGCCTTACGGGGCGTGCCTGCTGGGGTCGCTGAACCTGTCGCGCTTTGTCGAGGCGCCGTTCACGCCGCAGGCGCATCTCGACAGCGCGCGGCTAGCCGCGATCGTCCCAGACGTCGTCCGGATGATGGATAATACGATCGAGATTTCGCGCTTTCCGCTCGACGCCCAGCGCCAGGAGGCGCAGGCGAAGCGCCGCATCGGACTTGGCATAACCGGCTTGGCCGACGCGCTCGTCATGTGCGGAATGCGCTATGGCTCGCGCGAGGCGGTCAGTGCGACCGAGACATGGCTCGCGCTGATCGAGCGCGAAGCCTATCTCGCCTCCGCCGCGCTCGCTGCCGAAAAAGGCCCGTTCCCGTTGTTCGACAAGCAGAACTACCTGGCAGGAGAAACCATCGCCGGACTTGACGAGGATGTGAAGGCGGCCATTGCCGCGCACGGCATCCGAAATGCCCTGCTCACATCGGTGGCCCCCACCGGCACGATCTCGCTGTTCGCCGACAACATCTCATCCGGCATCGAGCCGGTGTTCAGCTACCGCTATACGCGCAGCATGCTGATGCCCGACGGCTCGCGGCGCGAGGAAGAGGTCAGCGATTACGCCTATCGCCTGTTTCGCCGGCTCAAGGGCGAGAGCACGCCGTTGCCTGATTATTTTGTCGATGCGCAAAGCCTTACGCCTGAAGACCATCTGGTGATGCAGGCAGCGGTGCAGCGGCACATCGACAGCTCGATCTCGAAAACCATCAACCTGCCGGCCGACATCCGGTTCGACGACTTCAAGGATGTCTACGCCCGCGCCTACCAGATGGGCTGCAAGGGCTGCACGACATATCGGCCGAACGAAGTCACCGGTGCGGTGCTGGAGGCGCGACCGGAAACGCCCGCGTCGGCGCCGCGCGAGCCGGAGCTGCCGCTGCCGGCGCCCGCGCCGGCGGCGAAGCCGGCCGACATCTACGAGGCCGGCGGTGTCGTTTACATGGCGCAGCCGCTGTCGCGGCCGGAAGCGCTGCCCGGGCAGACGTACAAGATCACGTGGCCCGAGTCCGAGCACGCGATGTACATCACGATCAATGATGTGGTGCAGGACGGGCGGCGGCGGCCGTTCGAAATTTTCATCAACTCCAAGAACATGGAGCATTACGCCTGGACCGTCGCGCTGACCCGGATGATCAGCGCGGTGTTCCGCCGCGGCGGCGACGTGTCGTTTGTCGTCGAGGAGATGAAGGCCGTGTTCGACCCGCGTGGCGGCGCCTGGATGGAGGGCCGCTATGTGCCGTCGCTGCTCGCGGCGATCGGCGATGTGATCGAGCGCCACATGATCGAGATCGGCTTCCTGCCGGCAAAAGAAAGCCGCCGGCCGGTGCACGCCGCCGAGGTGGTGAACCTGACGCCGACGCCGCCGTCTGCCGGGAGGCTTGCCGGACCGCGCCTGCGGCAGTGCCCGAAATGCGGCGAAGCGGCGCTGATCCGCAGCGAAAACTGCGACCAGTGCACCAGCTGCGACTATTCGAAATGCGGCTGAGCCTCGGCTGGCGATGACCTCGCTTTCGCCTATCGCCGACTGGATCGTCGCGGCGGGACTGGCAGGCGAAGGCGAAGGCGCTTTGCTCGACGGTTTTTGCCGGCGCGCCGTGGCGGCCGGCCTGCCGCTGGCGCGCGGTGGCGTAATCGTCGACACGCTGCACCCGATCCATGAGGGACGCGCCTTTCGCTGGCGGCGCGATGCCGGTGAGCCGGAATTGATCGAATACGGTCCAACCGAGGGCGACGCTGCCGCAAGCTGGCGGGCAAGCGCCCTCTATCACCTGTGGGAAACCGGCGGTTCGCTCTTTCATGCTCGGCTCGCGGCCGGGGAGGGGCACGGCTTTACGAACCTGGCGGGCTGGGCCGCCGAAGGCCTGACCGACTATGTGGCGCTGATCAACCGCTTCGCTCGCGAAGGCGCGATCGGCGAGATGGATTGCGTCTACTCGTATTGGATTACCGATCGCCCCGACGGCTTTACCGACGCCGATATCGAGCAACTTGCCAAGGTGATGCCGTCACTGGCGCTGGCAGTCAAATGCGCTTCGCTGACGCGCATTGCCGAGACGCTAGCCGAGACCTATCTCGGCCGCGACCCGGCCCGGCAGGTGTTGGCCGGTCGCATCGGCCGCGGTGCGGCAGAGCGCATCAACGCGGTGCTGTGGTCCAGCGACCTGCGCGGCTTCACCCACATCGCCGACACCAGCCCACCGCGCAACATCATGGCGCTGCTCAACGACTATGCCGAGGTCGTCATCACCGCGATCCACGACCATGGCGGCGACGTGTTGAAGCTGATCGGAGACGGCATTTTGGCGATCTTTCCCTATGCCGATGGCCCTGACAGCGCCTGCGCCGGCGCAATCGCAGCCGAGGCCGCGCTTCGGCAGCATGTCGTCAGGCTCAACGAGAATCGCGCCGCGAAGGACTTGCCGACGACCGAGATTTATCTCGGCCTTCATATCGGCGAGGTGTTCTACGGCAATATCGGCAGCCGCGAACGTCTCGACTTCACCGTGATCGGGCCGGCGGTCAACGAGGCGGCGCGGATTGCCGCGATGTGCCGCTCGGCCGAGCGCAACGTGCTGCTGTCGGCGGATTTCGCTGCGGCGGTCGCTGCCGCGGGTGTGGCGACGCCGGTTTCGGTCGGCCGGTATGCGCTGCGCGGTGTGGCGCGGCCGCAGGAGTTGTTTACGCTCGACCGCGGGCCCGCGGGCTGAGCCGCCGGTTTCCGCGGCGCTGCGCGAGGCCGAGCGCTGCCATATCGCTGTGGCTCAGCAGACGTTTTGCCGTCTTTGCCACCTCTCTATCGACCGGCGGCGGTTGCAGCTCCAACCCCGCGCCAAGGATCTTGACCGCCGTGTCGATCGTGGCGACGCGGGCAAACCATTTATGCTCACCGGAAATCGCGAACCAAGGTGCATGCTTGGTCGAGGTCGCGGCGAACATATCGTCGATCGCCGCGATGTAATCGGCGCGCCGGGCGTAATTGCGGATATCGTCGGAGGCGATTTTCCAGTGCTTGATCGGATCGGCGATACGCTCGGCGAGCCGCTTCAATTGTTCCTCCGCTGAGACGTGCAAAAAGATTTTGACCAGGCGCACGCCGTCATCGATCAGCATCCGCTCAAATTCGACGATCTCGCGATAGGCGCGGCGCCAGTCGCTTCCCGGGATCAGGCCCTCGACGCGCTC
>JAFAWI010000075.1 GCA_019241915.1 Alphaproteobacteria bacterium | reverse complement strand
AAAGAAGTCTGCGACGAGCTGATGGAAGACGCCCAGAAGGGCGCCAATGCGGTCATGACGATCGATCTCGCGGAGCAGACCATCTCGCGCCCGGACGGGGAGAAAGTACGTTTCGAGCTCGACGCTTTTCGCAAGCATTGCCTGTTGAACGGGCTCGACGATATCGGCCTCACCGAACAGAAGAACACCGATATCGGCGCCTACGAACACAAGGTGCAGGCGCAACGGCCATGGCAGTTCGGGCTGACGCAGAAGGCACCGGCTTAGCTCGCCTCCAGCCCGGCCGTCCGCGTCTTTTCCAAAAGACCGCGGGCTTCAAGACGTGGATGCCCGGAACAAAGTCCGGGCAATGCGGTATTTGAAGGATTGAACCTAATGGCTAAAGCGCGTTCGAACCGCAGCGTCCTCGTGCTGGCGGGCGACGGCATCGGCCCCGAGATCATGCGCGAGGCAATGCGTGTGATGGAGTTTTTCGACAGGCGCCGCATTGCCAGCTTTGAGGTCAGCGAAGGGCTGGTCGGCGGCAGCGCCTACGATGCTGACGGCGTGCCGCTGACCGACGCGACCTTGGCCCGCGCGCAGGCGGCCGATGCGGTGCTGTTCGGCTCGGTGGGCGGGCCAAGATGGGAAACGCTGCCGTTCGAGCTGCAGCCCGAGCGCGGTCTTCTGAAGCTGCGCAAGGAAATGGATTTGTTCGCCAACCTGCGGCCGGCGCAGGTGTTTGAGGCGCTGGCCGAGGCGTCCAGCCTCAAGCGCGACCTCGTCGCCGGCCTCGATCTCTTGATCGTGCGCGAACTGACCGGCGGCATCTATTTCGGCGACCCGCGCGGCATCGAGACGATGCCCGACGGCACCCGCCGCGGCATCAACACCGAGGTCTACACCGAAGCCGAGATCGAACGCGTGGTCCGCGCGGCCTTCGAACTGGCGCAGAAGCGCGCCAAGCGGCTGTGTGAGGTGGACAAGGCCAATGTCATGGAGTCGGGCCTGCTATGGCGCGAGGTCGCCAACCGGGTGAAAGCCGATTACGCCGATGTCGAACTGAGCTTCATGTACGCAGACAACTGCGCGATGCAGCTGGTACGAGCCCCCAAGCAATTCGACGTGATCGTCACCAGCAATCTGTTCGGCGACCTGCTCAGCGACTGCGCGGCAATGCTGACCGGCTCGCTCGGCATGTTGCCGTCTGCGTCGCTTGGCGCGGCCGATGCGCAGGGCCGGCGCAAAGCGCTTTACGAGCCGGTGCACGGCAGCGCCCCCGACATCGCCGGCAAGGACCTCGCCAATCCGCTCGCCTGCGTCCTGTCGCTTGCGATGATGCTGCGCTATTCATTCGACCTTCGGGACGAGGCCGACCTGGTTGAAAAGGCGGTGCGGGCGACGCTGGCCGCCGGCGCCCGCACGGCGGACATCGCCCGCAGCGGCGAAACCCGCCTGTCGACGCGGTCGATGGGCGATGCCGTGCTCGCCGCGCTGGAACGGGCGCTCTAGGACGCTCCCTGCGCTGCAGCCAAAATCTCGCTGCGTCGCTGCGCACTGCCCAGCCGGCGCGGCAACCGTGATTGCAGCGCCGCCCAGGGCTCGATCCCAAACGCCTGGAACAGCCGCCAGATGTTGAGCGGCAGCAAAACCGCATGCAGCAGCCAGATCGGCGCCAATCCCAAGCCCAGCGCGTAGGCGATAAATACCAGATTGCTGCCGATCGCAACGACACGCAGCTTGACCATGTCCTTCATACCGAACGCGGCGAGTACCAGTCCCGAAGCGAAATAACCGACCGGTTCGCAGGAATGCATGGCGGCAGCCCCCTCTGGATGCCAGGGGGCCGGCTTGTGCCCGGTCCCTTCGCCGCCGTAATACGCGCGCTGCCGCCAAACGGATGTGATGCGGATCACAGTCCAAAAAAATTTTCAACTCAGCCGCGCGTCGGGTAACCCGCCTCCCTCAGCCGCTCGGCGATCTCGCCGAGGATCGCCGGGTCGTCGATCGTGGCGGGCGTGCGGTAGTCCTCGCCGTCCGCGATGGCGCGCATCGTGCCGCGCAGGATCTTGCCCGAGCGGGTCTTCGGCAGGCGCTCGACGACGAGGGCCGCCTTGAAGCTGGCAACCGGCCCGATCTTGTCGCGCACCAGCGCCACGGCCTCGGTTTCGATCTCGGCAGCAGGCCTCGTCACGCCCGCCTTCAGCACCAGGAGTCCCAGGGGCACCTGGCCTTTTAGCGCGTCGGCAACGCCCATGACCGCGCATTCCGCGACGTCGGGATGCGCCGCCAGCACCTCCTCCATCTCGCCGGTCGATAGCCGGTGCGCGGCGACGTTGATGATGTCGTCGGTGCGGGCCATCACCTGGATGTAGCCGTCGGCGTCGATAAATCCGGCGTCGCCGGTCTGGTAGTAGCCGGGGTAGGCGCTCAGGTAACTTTGGACAAAGCGCTCGTCCTGCTGCCACAGGGTCGGCAGAGCGCCGGGCGGCAGCGGCAGTTTCACCGCCAGCGAGCCGATCTCGCCCGCCGGCAACTCGCGCAAGTCGCTTTCCGCCGCCGGGTCGAGCACGCGGATGTCCCAGCCCGGCACGGCGCGGGTGCAGGAGCCGGGCCGCACCGGCAGCTTTTCGATGCCAAGGCAGTTGGCGCCGATCGGCCAGCCGGTCTCGGTCTGCCACCAATGGTCGATCACCGGCACGCCCAGCACCTGCTCGGCCCACGCGACGGTCGGCGGGTCGGCGCGCTCGCCGGCGAGGAACAGCGCGCGGAACTGCGACAGGTCGCGAATACGGATCAGGGCGCCGTTCGGGTCTTCCCGCTTGATAGCGCGGAATGAGGTCGGCGCGGTGAAGAAAACCCGCACCTTGTGCTGCTCGATAACGCGCCAGAAGGCGCCGGCATCTGGGGTGCCGACCGGCTTGCCCTCGTACAGCACCGACGTGCAACCGTAGATCAGCGGCGCGTAGACAATGTAGGAGTGCCCCACCACCCAGCCGACATCGCTCGCGGTCCAGAACACCTCGTCCGAGGCGACGCCGTAGATGTTCTTCATCGACCAATGCAACGCCACCGCGTAGCCGCCGTTGTCGCGCACCACGCCTTTGGGAATGCCGGTCGTGCCGGACGTGTAGAGGATGTAGAGCGGATCGGTCGCCGCCACCGGCACGCAATCGATCGGTTGCGCCGCGGCTTCCAGTTCGTGCCAGTCGCGGTCCTGCCCTGGGACCAGCTCGGCGCGGCACATCGGCCGCTGCAGCACAACCGAAGCCAGCGGCTTGGCGGCGGCCTCCGCAATCGCTGCATCGAGCAGCGGTTTGTAGGGCACAAGGCGGTTGACCTCGACGCCGCACGACGCCGAGACGATGACCTTGGGCTTGGCATCGTCGATACGCGTCGCAAGCTCGTGGGCGGCGAAACCGCCAAATACCACCGAATGCACCGCGCCGATCCGCGCGCAGGCGAGCATTGCCACGGCCGCCTCGGGCACCATCGGCATGTAGATCAGCACCCGGTCGCCGTGGGCGACACCGAGGCGCGAAAGCATCCCGGCGAAGCGCGCCACCCGATCACGCAACTCGCGGTAGGTAAGCGAGGCGACCGTGTCGGTGACGGGGCTGTCGTAGATCAGCGCCACGCGCTCGCCGCGGCCGGCCGCGACATGGCGGTCGAGGGCGTTCCAGCAGGTGTTGAGCCGACCGCCCGCGAACCAGCGGTAAAACGGCGGCCGGCTGTCGTCGAGCACGCGGTCCCAGCGCTTTTCCCAATCGATCGCCCCGGCCGCCGCGACCCAGAACTCCTCCGGCCGATCGAGCGAACGGCGGTGCACCTCGGCGATGCCGGTCATCGCACGCCTCCCTGGTTTTGGCGGGATTGTCCGCCGGTGTCCGCGGCTTGCCAAGCGGCTCGACAGCCTGTCAGGGCCGCGCGAAAATGAGCGCGCGTCAGCACGTTGGAGAACGGCCATGGAACGCCTCGCGCAATGCCATTGCGGGCAGCTGAAGGCTATCGCCGAGGGCGAGCCCGAGCGCGTCTATGTCTGCCACTGCATCTCGTGCCAGCGCCGCACCGGATCGGTAATCCATAACGGCAGCTCCTGGCAGAAGAGCCAGGTACGCATCGAGGGCGAACACAAGGTCTATGGCCGGCTCGGCGACAGCGGCAAGGAAATCCGTTGGCACTTCTGCCCGAACTGCGGCACCAGCGTTTTCTGGGAGGGCGATCGCAACCCGGCGATTTATGGGATCGCCGTCGGCTGCTTTGCCGATCCCACCTTTCCCGAGCCGCTGTCATCGGCCTACGAGAGCGCGATGCATCCCTGGATCGGGATCAATTCGGCGAAGGATCATCACCCGCATGCCCGGCCGTCACCAATGCCGGCACGTTGACATGGCCAGCCCCTACGACAGCGGCCTCGATCAAAACGAGGCCAATTTCGTGGTGCTGACGCCGATCGGCTTTCTGCGCCGCTCGGCCGAGGTCTACCCGCAGCGTCGATCGGTGATCCACGGCGAGACCCGGTACACCTGGCGCCAGACCTACGAGCGCTGCCGCCGGCTCGCCTCGGCACTGGCCAAGCACGGCGTCGGGCGCGGCGACACGGTCGCGGTCATGGCGCCCAATGTGCCGGCGGCCTTCGAGGCGACGTTTGGCGTGCCGATGGCGGGCGCGGTACTCAACGCGCTCAACATCCGGCTCGACAGCGATACAATCGCCTTCATTCTCAAGCACGGCGAGGCCAAGGTGCTGCTGACCGACGGCGAGTTTGCGCCGGTCGTCAAGGCGGCGCTGGCGCAGCTCGACAACAAGCCGCTGGTGATCGACATCGCCGACCCGCTCGGCCCCGGCGAGCGGTTGGGCGAGACCGATTACGAAGCGTTCCTGGCCGGCGGCGATCCGCACTTCGCCGGGCTGACGCCGCGCGACGAGTGGGACGCGATCGCGCTCAACTACACCTCGGGCACCACCGGCAACCCGAAAGGCGTCGTCTACCACCACCGCGGCGCCTTTCTGAACGCGCTCGGCAACATCCTCGTCTGGGGCATGCCGCAGCACCCGGTCTACCTGTGGACCTTGCCGATGTTCCACTGCAACGGCTGGTGCTTTCCGTGGACGGTGACCGCGCTTGCCGGGACGCATATCTGCCTGCGCCGGGTCGAGGCCAGCGCCATCTACGAGGCGATCGAGCAGGACGGCGTGACGCACCTGTGCGGTGCGCCGGTCGTGATGAACCTGCTGCTCAACGACCGCGCCGCCGACGGCCGCACCCTGCCCCGCCGGGTCGAGATGATGACTGCCGGTGCCGCGCCGCCGGCTGCAGTTATCGAAGGTATGGAAGGACGCGGCTTCAAGATCACTCACGTCTACGGGCTGACCGAAGTGTACGGGCCGGCCGTCGTCTGCGCATGGCACGATGAGTGGGACGCACTGTCCGCCGACGAACGCGCCCGGCTCAAGGCGCGTCAGGGCATCAACTACCCGGTGCTCGATGGGCTGATGGTCGGCGATCCGGAGACGCTGCGCCCGGTGCCGTGGGACGGCGCGACGATGGGCGAAATCTTCATGCGCGGCAACATCGTCATGAAGGGCTACCTGAAGAACCCGCGCGCCACTGAGGAGGCGTTCGCCGGCGGCTGGTTTCATTCGGGCGACCTCGCGGTGCAGCACCCCGACGGCTATGTCGAGATCAAGGACCGCTCGAAGGACATCATCATCTCGGGCGGCGAAAACATCTCGACGATCGAGGTCGAGGACGTGCTGTACCGCCACCCGGCGGTGCTGGAGGCCGCCGTCGTCGCCAAGGCCGACGAGCGCTGGGGCGAGACGCCCTGCGCGTTCGTGACGCTGCGAGAGGGCGCCGCGGCCGACGCCGCCGATATCATCGCCTTCTGCCGCCAGCACATGGCGCATTACAAGGCGCCGCGCACGGTGGTGTTCGGACCGCTGCCGAAGACCTCGACCGGCAAAATTCAAAAATTCGTGCTGCGCGAACGTGCCAAGGACGCCGCTAATCCGACCTCGTCTAGAGCTCGATCTGGCGACTGAGCTCGACAAAGTTCTGTGGCGGCAGGTTGAAGATGTCGACCGCGCGCACCGCATTACGGAACAGGAAGGAAAACAGCGGCAGCTGCCAGCGCCACAGGTGGCGCTGCTGCCGGTCGCGGATCACCCGGTCGCGCGTGCTGAAAAACACCGCCTTGGCCAAGTCGGCCGGACAGCCATGCAGCTTTGCGCTGCGGAGCGCCGTCGGCAGGTTGGGCACCTCGACAAACCCATAGCGCACCGTCATTGCCCAAAATGCCGGGAACACCTCGCGCAACTCGAGCCGCTTGTCGGGCGGGACGCGCGGCACGCTCTCGAACGCCAAGGTGAGCGCGATGATGGTCTCGGGCAGCGAGCCGAATTGCTGGGCGTGCTCGATCACCTGCGGCGGCACGAGCTCGCTCATACGGGTGAGAAAGATCGCGGTGCCCGGGACCCGCGACACCTTGCGGCGGCGCAGCCAAGCCCGGAACCGCCGCGGCGTCATCGCCTGCGAGACCTGCTTTTGCTGCGCGGCATCGACCCCCGCGTGCCAGGTCGTCATCACCACAAAGACGATGGCGCCAAAGGTCAGCGGCACCCAGCCGCCGTCCGCGATCTTCAGCAGGTTTGCCGCAAAGAACACCAGGTCGACCAACAGGAACGTTCCGGCGACCCCCGCCGCCAACGGC
>JAFAWI010000426.1 GCA_019241915.1 Alphaproteobacteria bacterium | reverse complement strand
AGAATTCGGTCGAGGCGGGGTCGAGTGCGAGCACGACATCGTCGCCCGGCTTGTACCCGGCCGCCTCGATCGCCTGCATGACGAATCCGAGCGCCGCGTCGGCCGAGGCGAGGTTGGGGGCGAACCCGCCCTCGTCGCCGACATTGGTGTTGTGCCCGGCATCGTGCAGCTTGCGGCGCAGCGCGTGAAAAATCTCCGACCCGGCGCGAATCGCCTCGGCGCAGGTCGCCGCTCCGACCGGGACGATCATGAACTCCTGGATATCGATAGGGTTGTCGGCATGCACGCCGCCATTGACGATGTTCATCATCGGGGCCGGCAGCACATGCGCATAGGCGCCGCCGACATAGCGGTAGAGCGGCTGGCCGAGGTCCTCGGCCGAGGCCCTGGCGCAGGCGAGGCTGACCCCGAGCACGGCATTGGCGCCGAGACGGCCCTTGTTCGGCGTGCCGTCGAGCTCGATCAGCGTCCGGTCGATGCGGCCCTGCTCCGCCGCGTCGAAGCCCGACAGGGTGTCGAAAATCTCGCCATTAACCGCCTCGACGGCCTGCCGCACGCCGCGGCCGTGATAGCGGCTGCCGCCATCACGCTTTTCGACCGCCTCATGCGCACCGGTCGAGGCCCCGGACGGCACCGCGGCGCGGCCGACCGTGCCGCTGTCGAGCGTCACCTCGACCTCGACCGTGGGATTGCCGCGGCTGTCGAGGATTTCGCGCGCATGGATGTCGGCGATGGCGGTCACGAACAACCTCGCTGATGAGCAGAATCAGCCAATGATTATCTCGGAGGCGCCGGTTTCGTAAGCGTTCCGGGCAAGGCGTTCGAAGGCGTCGCGATGCACACTGATGATCGCTTCGGCCTCGGCCTGATCAAAATATCGTTTCAGGCCGTATTCCTGCAGCAGTAGGCGCCGCCGGATCACGAGCCGGAAATGCGCGGTTCCGATGTCGCCCCAAAGCACTGCATCGTCGTTCTGCGGGTCGAACACGATATCTGGCCGGAAAATGAGCCGGGCCGACTTCCTGCGGGGGCTTCTCGCTCCAGACTGCGGTCTGACAACCCGCGCCGTTTTCCAGAAGGCGGCATCGGTCGGCTCCGCGTCGGGATCCTCGAGCACGGCCGCACGAACTTCGTCATCGGTCATGTTGCGTAAGCGCTGCCAGTCCGTGCGCGGATCAGGAGCCGATGTTCTGCCAGTAGTATCGTCGCTCATGCGGCTCGGCTCTCCATGCGGAAATGATGCGGCGCTCGTCCTCGTCGCGGTCGGTATAGATCACGGTGATTTCGACGCCGTTCACCAAGCCGATCGCATATACCCGAACTTCTCCATAGTCGACGCGGTCATCTTCGCGCTCAACGGTTGCTCCATCAAATATCTTGATAGCATCCGCAAAAGCGATGGCGTGGCGCTTGATATTCGCGACGTTCTTGTCCGCGTCCCAGGTAAATCGCACGTCGGTATCTAAGCACCGAAATTATTTGGTTCAACGACCAACGGACGCGTTTTGGCGAGGCGGTCGAACGCGACGAGGCTCTCGAGCAATTCGGGCATCGCCTTGAGCGGCAGCATGGTCTGGCCCTCGCAGGGCGCATTGTCGGGGTCCTGGTGGGTTTCGAGAAACATCCCGGCAACGCCGACCGCGGCGGCGGCACGGGCGAGGACCGGGCCGAATTCGCGCTCGCCGCCGGAGCGGTCGCCGAGGCCGCCCGGCTGTGCGGTCGCGTGGGTCGCATCCATCACCACGGGATAGCCGGTCCGCGCCATGATCGGCAGCGCCCGCATATCGACCACAAGATTGTTGTAGCCGAACATCGCACCGCGCTCGCACAGCAGGATGCGCTCGTTGCCGGTCGAGGCGACCTTGCCGGCGGCGTTCCACATGTCATGCGGCGCGACAAACTGGCCCTTTTTGATGTTGACCACCCGGCCGGTCTTGCCGGCTGCGATCAGGAGGTCCGTCTGCCGGCAGAGAAAAGCCGGGATCTGCAGGACATCGACCACTTCGGCGACCGGGGCGCATTGCTGCTCGGTGTGGATGTCGGTCCACAGCGGCAGGCCGGTCTTCTCCTTGACCTCGGCGAGGATCGGCAGTCCCTCCTTGAGCCCGACGCCGCGGGCGCCGCCGATGGACGAGCGGTTCGCCTTGTCGAAGGAGGTCTTGTAAATCAGCGGGATGCCGATTTTTGTCGCATCTCGGCCAGCGCCGCGCTGGTTTCGAGCGCGTGCGCGCGCGATTCCAGCGCGTTGGGGCCGAGGACGAAGACCATCGGCAGGTCGTTACCGATGGTGATGTCGCCGATGGTGATGTGGCGGGGCTGCATCATTTCACCGTGCCGTTCGTGAAGCCGACAAGCG
>JAFAWI010000327.1 GCA_019241915.1 Alphaproteobacteria bacterium | reverse complement strand
TGTGACGCCGACGATCGCGCTGCTCGAACAGTGTGCCCGGCTCGGCGTAAGACGCGTCGTCTTTGCCTCTTCGGGCGGCACCGTCTACGGACGAGCGGCCTCGTTGCCAGTGGCGGAAACGGCGCCGCCGGCGCCGCTTGGCGCCTACGCGGTCAGCAAGCTCGCGATCGAGCACTACCTGGCGCTGTACGAGCACCTCAATGGTCTCGATTTTCGGGTCCTGCGCATTGCCAACGCGTTCGGGCCATTCCAGGTCGCATGGAAACGCCAGGGCTTTATCGCGGCGGCGGTGGCCCGCGCGCTCGCCGGCGAGGCGGTGGAGGTGTGGGGCGACGGCTCAGTGGTGCGCGATTTCGTCTTCGCAGACGATGTCGTCGACGCCTTCGCGGCTGCCGCGGCGCATGTTGGCAATGCCCGCATCTTCAATATCGGCAGCGGCGTCGGCCGCAGCCTGCGCGAGGTCATTGCCTCGATCGAGCAACAGCTGGGCCGACCGGTCGCGGTCGAATGGCAACGGGGTGGGCCGGTCGATATCCCGGCATCGGTCGTCGCGGTCGATCGCGCGCGGGATGAGCTGGGCTGGATAGCGAAGACATCGTTCGAGGATGCTCTGGCTGCGACAATCGACTGGTTGCGCGCCCATCGCAGCGACATCGAGCGGCTGTCGCGCTGAGCCGGATCGCTACCGCGGCTCGGGCGCGACCGCGAACCCGGCCGGCGGCTCGCCGGCACGATAACGAGCCCACATCGTCCGGTAGGCACTCTCGATGTGGCGGCAGAACAGCGCGGTGTCGAACAGCGGGAAAACCCTGCGGTTGTGGGCGAGCTTGGCCCTGACCGCAGCGAGCCGGCCCTTTTCGCGCGCGAGCAACAGCGCCAGCGCCTCATAGTCCTCAAGGTTTTCGGTAATGAGCTCGGAAAGCCCGACGGCGTTCAACTGGCTGCCCGCGACCCGCGCCGCGAAGCTCGACCCGGCGCAGGTGACGACAGGCACCCCCGACCACAGCGCATCGCTCGCCGTCGTGTGGGCATTGAACGGCAGCGTGTCGAGAAACAGGTCGGCAAGCGCAAATCTTGCGAGGTACAGATCGATGCCGACACGCGGCGCAAATACCAGCCGTTCGGGTTCGACGCCGCGCCGCTGCGCTTCCCGCCGCAGATTCTGGGCCGCGACGGCATTGTCTTCGACGAGCCAAAGGACGCTGTCATCGACCTGGCGCAGTAGCCGCATCCAGGTGTCGAAGACCGGCGGCGCGATTTTGTAGCTCTGGTTAAAGCAGCAAAAGACGAAGCCATCGCCGGGCAGTCCCGCCTCGGCCCGCATCGGGATCCGAACCCCGTCGCCGCGCCCGGAATCGGTTGGCCAATAGGTGTCGGGCAGATGGACGACCTGCTCGCTGTAGAACGGCAGCGCGGCTTGCGGCAGGACAAACCGGTCGGCGATGATGTAGTCGATGGAGTCGCTGCCGAGTGTTCCGGCGAAACCGAGGTAATTGACCTGAACCGGCACCGGGCGAAATGCCAGAATGCCGGGCCGGCAGTTGTTGGTGTATCCCATTAGGTCGATCGCGATATCGACCTCCAGCTCGCGCAGCAGCAGCGCGATCTCGCGGTCCCCGCGCGTGCGGACATCGAGAAAGCGGTCGAAAGCGCTTTCGAGGCGTTGGCGGATTTCGTCCTCGGGGTTCGGCCCGAACGAAATCGCGATCGTCTCAAACCGGGTGCGGTCATGCGCCTCGAAGACCGCCGCCATCGAATACGCCATCGGGTGTTGCCGAAAATCGGCCGAAAGGTATGCGACGCGCATTCTTGCGTGCTCGTATTGCTCCCCGCGCCGCAAGGGGTCCGCCGATGCCGGAAACTGGTCTGCGCTGAAGGTTCGCGCGCATTGCAGCTGAGCGGCCGCGGAATCCGACATGTTCAAGAACATGAACGGGATGACCGTGCGTTTGCCGGCAGCGACCTTGCCCTCGATCGATGACAGCGCGGCTTCGTAGCCCGACCAGTCGCAATTCAGCAGACGGCAGTAGAACGCCCTTCCTTCGGCATACGGATAATCCGGGTCGATCGCCAGCACCCGCTCGAAGTCGCGCGCGGCCTCAACAAACTCGCGCCGTTCGAAAAACGCATTGCCGCGGCCGGCCAGCGCCGCGACCTCGTTCGGCTGCAGCGCCAGGGCTTGTTCGAAACTGGCCACGCCCTCGTCAAGCCGCCGCAGTTCGACCAGAACGGAACCGCGATTGCACAGCGCTGGGACAAAGTCGGCTTTGACGCGCAGCGCGTGCTCAAACGCCGCCAGCGCTTCGGCATAGCGTTTCTGGGCGAACAGCGCGCTGCCGCAATTGTTGGCCGCCTCCGCGAAACCCGGCGACAGCGCCAGCGCACGCTTGTAGTAAGCAATCGCCTCGTCGTGGCGCTTGAGCCGCAGCAACAGGTTGCCGCCATTGTAGAGCGCATCGACCTGCTTGGGGTCCAGCGCCAGCGCGGTGCGGCAATGACCGATCGCCTCCTCGATACGCCCGAGCCGCTGCAGCGCCTCGGCCACGGCGGCATGCAATTCGGCGATCCGCGGGTTGAGGCGCAAGGCCGCATTCAAATGCGCGAACGCCGCCTCGTTCGCGCCGGTCTGCAATGCCGCCAGTCCGCGCACGTGAAGTGCGACGATAGAGCCGGGGTCGAGCGCCAGGACGCGGCGACACATCCGGTCGGCTTCGCGGAAGCGGCCGGCTTCGTAGAGCGCCAGCGCATCGCGCAAAAGCTGCGGCGCAACCGGCGCCACGCCGGCGGACCCGGGCAAGGGCGAGCGCTTGGCCTGGGCGCGCCGCTCGCGCCGGTTCATCCGCCTGCCGCGTCCGGGCCGTGCGCCGGCTGGGGCCGCGCTGCGATCGATAGCCTCCCGGCGGGGGCTTCGGCTATTGCGCCGGTTCGAGAACCGGGCTTGCCTCGGGCTGTTTGGCGGCTTCGATCTCCGCCGCCTTGCGCTCGACCAGTTCCACCAGGTGGTCGACGATGCTGGCGTCCTTCAGGCGGTGATCGGTGACACCGCTGAGGTAGATTTGGTGCGTGTTGTTGCCGCCGCCGGTGAGGCCGATATCGGTCTCGCGCGCCTCGCCCGGGCCATTGACGACGCAGCCGATGACCGAAAGGGTGAGCGGCGTCGTGATGTGCGCCAGCCGCTCCTCGAGCGCCGCGACGGTCTTGATGACCTCGAACTGCTGGCGCGCGCAGGACGGGCACGAGATCACCGTGACGCCGCGCCGCCGCAGCCCGAGCGACTTGAGCATATCGTAGCCGACCTTGACCTCTTCGACCGGCTCGGCCGACAGCGAGACCCGGATCGTATCGCCGATCCCCGCCCACAACAGCATGCCCATGCCGATCGACGACTTGACCGTGCCGCTCCGCAGCCCGCCGGCCTCGGTGATCCCAAGGTGCAAGGGATAATCGCAAGCCTCGGCCAATTGCTGGTAAGCCGCCACCGCCAGAAACACGTCCGACGCCTTGCACGATATTTTGAATTCGAAGAAATCGTTATCTTCGAGGATATTGGCGTGATAGAGCGCGCTCTCCACCATCGCCTCGGGACACGGTTCGCCGTATTTTTCGAGAAACTGGCGCTCGAGCGAGCCGGCGTTGACGCCGATACGCATCGAGCAGCCGTGATCCTTGGCCGCCTTGACCACTTCCCGCACCCGGTCGGCCGAACCGATATTGCCCGGGTTGATCCGCAGGCACGCGGCGCCGCTTTCGGCCGCCTCGATGGCGCGGCGGTAGTGGAAATGGATGTCGGCGACGATGGGGACCTGCACCTGCCGCACGATATCCTTGAGCGCCAGCGCCGATTCCTGATCCGGGCATGAAATACGCACGATATCGGCGCCGGCGCGCTCCAGGGCCTGCACCTGCTCGACCGTCGCCTTGACGTCGTGCGTCACGGTGTTGGTCATCGACTGCACGGTGATCGGCGCGTCGCCGCCGACCGGCACGTTACCCACATAAATCTTGCGACAGGCGCGGCGGTGGATGTCGCGGTACGGGCGAACGCTCATCTGAGCCTCATGAATTTCCGACGCGTTCGGTTATAGAACGCCTAGGTGACGGATAGAAGACGCCGCTCTACCCGTGAACGGCGCTGCCGGCCGCAAGCTCCGCCGGATCGAGCACGACGTCGCGCCGCAACGTGCCGATTCCGCCGATCGCCGGAACCGGCTTGCCATCGACGGCGATTTCGAGCGCACCGGCATTGCCGGTGCGCAGCGACAACCCCGCGCGCGCCGGCACGGTATACGTCTCGCCCGATTTCAGCACGCGCGAAAAGACGATCGACTGGTCCGGTGCGCGGACCTGGATCCAGCAATCCGCTACTGCGCGGATCGCAATCTTGGCGTTCGGCCCGACGGCAGGCGGTGCACCGGCAGCCGCCGCGGGGCCTGCCGGCGCGGCGGCAGTCTGCCGCGCGCCCACAGGCGGCGCCACCGGCACGGCGGCGGCTTGCGGCGGAGGCGCCGCAGTTCCACCCGCCGCGACCGGAGGCGCAGCGGTGCGCGCGGGATCGACGGCGGCGCCAGGCGTCATTGGCCGAGCCGACGGCGCAGACGCAGCTGTCGGGGCCGGCTGTGGTCCAACGGGTGCCGCTTGCGCCGCGGCGGCAGCCGACGGCGGCATCGCGCCCGAAGCGGCTGGCGGTGTCGCGGCTGGCGCCAGGGCGGTTGTCGGCGAGGGAACTGCCGACGGGCCGGCTGTCGACGGGGGCGCTGCGGGAGCTGCGGCGGCCGGCGTTGCGGCGGCGGCAGGCGGCGCGATCTCCCCTGGCCGCGGCGGCGGCACCAGCGCCGGCACCGCGGCCGGCGGCTGAAGCGCGGCAGGCACGGCGGCGACCCGCGCCGGCCGATCGCGTTCCTCGGTCGAGCGGTAGTACCAGAACCCGTAGCCGCACAGCGCGAGGATCAGCGCCGCGACGACAAGCGCACCGCCCGGCAGGCTGCGCTCGCCAAGCGGCACCGGCAAGGCCAGATCGGGTTTCGCCGTGACCCCTGCGCCTTCGGCCTTAAAACGTTCGAGCACTTGACGGGAATCGAAACCCAAAAAGTCGGCATAGGCTCGGACAAACCCGATGGCGTAGGCGGGGCCGGGCAGATTGTGGGAAAGCCCCTGTTCGAGCGCGGCCAGATAACCCGGCTTGATGCGCAACATCGCGCCGATCTCGTTGAGATCGAGACCCAGCTCTTCGCGCCGCTCCTGCAGCAACTCGCCGATCCGCCGCATGCCCGGCTGATACGGGATGTGCTCCTCGGCTCGCGTTTCGGCGAACGGCGTCTTGATCCGCTGGATGAACGTCACCGCGCCCTCGCTTCCAGCGCTTTCTATACTAAAGCCACGCCGTACTGTCGAATCGGGGACAGCCGGCCAGCGGCGTCACAACGCGACGGCGTGATCGCGCGCGTACGCCGCGAGACGCGCGCGCAGCGAATGATCGGGCCGGTCACCGATGGCGGCGGCGTAGCGGGCGGCCGCGGCGACATCGAGGCTGCGGATCATCGCCTTGACCCCGCCAAGCGCCGCCGCGGTCATCGACAATGTGCGGAAGCCCAGCGCCACCAGCATCATCGCGTCGACCGGGTCACCCGCCATCTCGCCGCACATGCTGAGCGGCACATTGGCGGCGGCGCACCTGGCGATGACCTCGCGCAGCAGCGCAACCATCGGCGCCGACAGCAGGTCGTAGCGCTCGGCCAGACGCGGATTGCCGCGATCGCAGGCAAACAGAAACTGCGCCAGGTCGTTGGTCCCGATCGAGAGAAAATCGATCCGCTCCAGCAGCGCCGGCAGCTGCCATAGCAGCGACGGCACTTCGAGCATGACACCGACCTTGACCGCGCGGGGCGGATCGTAACCCTCCTCAAGCGTACGCCGTCGCTCGCGCTCGAGCAGCGCGCGTGCCTGGTCCAGCTCCGCGACTTCGGCGATCATCGGAAACTTGACCCACAGCTCGCGTCCCGCCGCGGCGCGCAGCAGCGCGCGCAGCTGCTGGCGCAGCATTGCTGGCCGGTCGAGCCCGATGCGGATCGCGCGCCAGCCCATCGCCGGATTGTCCTCGGCGGTGTGGCTGAGGTAGGGCAGAACCTTGTCGCCACCGATGTCGAGAGTCCGGAACACGATCTGCCGGTCGCCGACCTGTTCAAACGCCCGGCGGTAGAAGGCGGTTTGGTCCGCGACGCCCGGGAAGGCGTCGCGCGTCAATAACGGTATCTCGGTCCGGAACAAACCGATGCCGTCGGCCCCGGTTGCAGCAAGCTGAACCAGGTCGATCAGAAGGCCCGCGTTGAGCAGCAGCCGCACCGACACGCCGTCTCGGCTCACCGCCGGCTGGTCGCGCAGTGTGTCGTAATAGGCGCGCCGCCGGCTCCGCTCGGCGATCGCCTCGGCAAAATTCTGCTGGATGTCCTCGCTCGGCCGGATCAGCACTTGGGCCCGGTCGCCATCGACGACGATCGTGTCGCCGCTCTCGATCCGGCTCGCCGCATCCTCGACGCGGCCGACGACGGGAATATCGAAAGCCCGCGCAACGATCGCGACATGCGAGGTCGGCGATCCCTCTTCCAGCACCAACCCGCGCACCCGGCGATGCGCATAGTCGAGCAGTTCGGCCGGCCCCATCGACGGCGCGACAAGGATGAATTCGTTGGGCAAAGGCCCGCTCTGGGGCACCACCGCTCCGCCGGACAGAAACTGCTGGAGGCGGTTGGCCAAATCCTCCAGATCGGAAAGCCGCTCGCGCAGGTACGGGTCGCCGATCTGCAGCATCCGGGTTCGCGTTTCCTGGCGGATTTTCTGGACCGCCGCTTCGGCGGTGAGCCCGCTGCGCACCGCATCGGTTATGCGGTTGAGCCAGCCGCGGTCTTCGGCGAACATACGATAGGCTTCGATGATGTCGCGGTGTTCGCCGGCGCCGAGGCCGCGGCTCGCCGCCACCAGCTCGTCAACGGCGCGCTGCATTGCGGTGACGGCTTGCGAAAGCCGGGCAAGTTCGGCGTCGATGTCCTCGGCAACGACTTGCCGGATCACCAGCTGCGGTACGTGCAGCACGGCCGGGCCGACGGCAAGCCCCTCGTTGAGCCGCACCCCGGTGAGCCGCACCGGCAGCAGCGCACCGCTGCTGCTCTGCGCCATTTCGAGCGGGTTGACGAGTTCGCCGCTGGCAATCAATTCGGCGACGATCATTGCGATCGTCTGCGCGACCTCGATTTCGTCCTCGGTATAGCGGCGCGGCGTGCGGTTTTGCACCACCAGCACGCCAAGCACATGGCCGCCGCGCAATATCGGAACGCCCATCAGCGAGTGGTAAACCTCTTCGCCGGTTTCGGGGCGGTAGGCGAAGTCGGGATGCGCCTGCGCATCGGCAAGGGCCAGCGGCCGCGCGGTGGCGGCGATGACGCCGACCAGCCCTTCACCCACCCGCAGCCGGGTCCGGTGAACCGCCTCGCGGCGCAGCCCCTCCGTGGCGAACAGCTCGAGCACCTCGCCCGCGCGCATGACGTAGGCCGAGCACACCTCGGCCACCATCTCGGCGGCGACCAGCCGCACGATGCGGTCGAGCCGCTCCTGCGCCGTACCGGCAGCGGCCATGACGTCGCGCATCCGGCGGAGCAAGCGCCGAGTCCCCGTAACGTCGGCGACGCCGGGATTGGGGACGCCGACGCCGGACAGCGGCCTCGGCGCGCCGGCCGCAGAGGCCGCCAATGCGGCCGCGGAGCCGCTTCCGGGAAGGTCGTTCATCGCGGCGCGTCCCCGCCCTGCGCGGCGCCGTGTCGCGACCCGCCGCCCCATTGGCGCGCCTCGATCACCGCCAGCGCCTGATCCACCAACTCGTCGAGTATTTCGACCGTGCTCTGCTCGCGGGTGACCATGCCGACGCTTTGTCCGGCCATCACCGAACCGCCCTCGACATCGCCGTCGATCACCGCACGGCGTAGGGCGCCGGCCCAGAAATGCTCGATTTCGAGCTGTGCGTCTTTTTGTGCGAGCTCGCCGCTATTGAACCGGTCAATCACGTCACGCTGTACCGCGCGGAACCGCTCGGTCGCGGCGTTGGCCAGGGCACGAACGGGGATCACCGGAAAACGCGCGTCGAGCTGCACCGAGGGC
>JAFAWI010000661.1 GCA_019241915.1 Alphaproteobacteria bacterium | reverse complement strand
CTCTATCTGCACGGGCTTTCGGTCGAGATGGCCGAAGCCTTTGCCGAGTACGTCCACAAGCGCATCCGCGGTGAATTGGGCTTTGCCGCCGAGGAGGCGCGCGACCACGACGAGATGCTGGCGCAGGGCTACCGCGGCAGCCGCTATTCGTTTGGCTATCCCGCCTGCCCCAACCTCGCCGACCAGGCGCAGCTCTTGAAGCTGCTGCACGCCGACGAGATCGGCATCCGGCTCAGCGAGGAAGACCAGCTCGACCCCGAGCAATCGACCTCGGCGATCGTCGTCCACCACCCGCAGGCGAAATACTTTTCGGTCTGATCGCCTGTTGCGCGCTGTGAAACTGTGAGAATCGTCACATTTCACAGTTCGGGCGTCGGGCGCCCAATCCCCCGTGAATGCCGTCCGATCAAGAACTTAGATGGTCAATGGCGCGCGGCTTTCAAGCAAATCGCGGCAACGGGTCCACATCTTTCGCTGCCGCCAAGCCCGAAGACGTGGATGCCCGGATCAAGTCCGGCCAGCGGATTTGGGAAATTGGCGCAAACACTAAGGTTTCTGCCATTTGCATGGATCCGAGGTTGCCCCAAAGGTTGCCCCAACGTCAATGGATGCCCGTTCCGCCGGAAGGTGGCCTTGACTGCATTCCCTTGAGCAGAATGTCCACCATCTGACCTGCCGACCACTTCCAGTTCTCGTACGGTCTGACATGTGCCACGCCAGAGAGTGCGCGGAGCAGATCGTGCGGCTCGAAATCGTCCCGAAAGACGCCCGTCGCGACCCCGCGGGCTACCAAAGCCTTGACGGGCATGTCGAGGCGTTGCGGGGTTCTGCTGTAGAGGGGTTCCGGCCCGCCGATGAGGGTATCCATCGCCTCCGCCATGCCGTGCTTGGCATCGAGAAATTCAACGAACAACATTAGCCACTCGCGGAGCGCCGCCGCCGGCTCTCGGTCGGTCATTAGCTGATCGGCTGATTCAATCAGCGCAGTGACCTCTTGCTGGTAGACCGCCGAGATCAGTTCGTCGCGCGTCGGGAAGTGGCGGTAAAGCGTGGCAATACTGACATCCGCCTCGCGTGCAATGTGCTCCAAGCTGACAGCCGCGCCCTTCTCGGCAAAGGCGTGCTTAGCCGCCTCGATCAATCGGACTCGGTTCCGCTCGCCATCGGCGCGTGGTCGGCGCATGCGGGAGGACTCTTGCGCCACGTCAGCTAATCCTCGTTGATAAACGTAGGGTCCCTACGTATATTAAACGTAGTCTCCTTACGTTTCGACCCTCCAATTCAACGAAGTCTACTCATGGCAACATCGGAAATCATCGGGTTGTCCGGGATAACGGCTCGGCAACGGCTGATCGTGGTGCTCCTTCTCGGCGCAAACTTCATGATGTCGGCTGATTTCTCGATCCTGAACGTCGCCCTGCCGGCGGTCGGAAAGGCTGTCGGCCTCAGTGTCAACAATCTGCCCTGGCTGACCACCGCATTCGCGCTTCCAGCCGCCGGTCTCTCGCTCCTGTTTGGGCGGCTCGGTGACCTCTATGGGCGGCGAGGCATCTTTCTCGCGGGTCTTTCGCTTCTTGTAGCGGCATCGCTTCTCGGCGGTGTTTCGACCGAGCCGACTTCACTTCTGGTCGCTCGGACGCTCCAGGGTATCGCCAGCGCCATGACCGTGCCGGTGGCGCTGTCGCTGCTAATCACAACCTTCGCCGACGAAAGACGGCGTGCCTGGGTATTGGGGTTGAACGGATCGCTACTTTCTGGCGGCTTCACGGTCGGAGCAATCGTCGGCGGGATGCTCGTTGGCGTGCTCAGTTGGCGATGGGCCTTCCTGATCAACGTCCCCTGCGCCCTCGCGATACTTGCCGTGACGCCGATCGTCGTGCCGGCGGGTCGGTCGTCCGATAGCGTGCGGCTTGACGTTCCGGGCGCGATATCGGTGACGTTCGGCCTGTTTGCCATCGTCTTCGGTATTACCGAGTGGTCCCTGCTCGCGCTGATCGTCGGACTCATCCTGCTGGCGCTGTTTTTCTGGATCGAGCGCCGAACAACCGCGCCATTGGTCACTATCGAGATGCTGGCGCGGCGATCAGTTCGGGGGGGCAACTTCGCGGCGCTGACCATCTTCTCGATGGAGGCCGGACTGGTTTTCCTGACAACCCTATACATTCAAGATGTTCTGCACTTCGCGCCGCTGACGACCGGCCTTATCTTTGGTGTCCCCGGACTCGCCTCGGTCATCGCCGGCATCGTCGCGGGCCAAATTATCGCCCATCGCGGCGCGCGCATCGTCCTCTTGGCGGCATTGCTCGTCCAGGGCGGCATGACGGCACCGCTGATCCTGCTCGGCACGCAGCCGGCTTGGCTGTGGCTGCTGATGCCGGCTTTGTTCGGTGGCTTCTTCGGCCATATCACCGCCGTTGTCGCCGCGACCGTCACCGGGACTTCGGATGTCCCGGATGCTCACAAGGGGCTTGCCACTGGCCTGTTAGCCACAAGCCAGCGGGTCGCGGTCACCATCGGCATCCCGGTGCTTGGTGCCGTGATGGCCCTGCGCGGAGACCTCCTGACCGGTATCCGTCTTGCGCTCGCCGCGGATGTCCTTCTGACACTGACAGCCGTGATATTGATCCGAGCCGGCCTCAATCCGGCGGGTCAAGTCCGCGCTGCCGCCCACTCGTAGAACGGCGACTTTTTATGCCGCAGGATGTGAGGCCGCAGCGTTTCGAGCAGCGCATCAGACAGGTGGAAGTCGGAGTGCTCGCGGCTCCGTTCAGCCGTGATGGACTCGCATCAAGTCCGGGCAAGACGGTTATTCGGATCGGCGACAACCCACCGGGCTTATGGCCGTCCATCATCATCCACCCTAACCCTCCCCATGCAGGGGAAGGGGACGCGCACGTGTTTGTCCATCATCATTCCCCACCCCCCATACAGGGGACGGAGAGGACGTGGCGCAGGGTGCGTGCTTCGAGAGACATCCTGGCAGCGGCGGCGTGAAGGAAGACGTGGATGTCCGGCTTCGCTGTTGCCGATCATCCCGGCGTTTGCTAAGCCCGGCCCATGAGGCGGCACCAGATTGCGGTCATTGGCGGCTCGGGGTTTGTCGGGCGCTATATCGTCAAGCGGCTTGCGGCGCGCGGCGAGGTGCTGGCCGTCGCCGGGCGCCACGCGGCCAGTGCCAAGTTCCTCAAGCTCAAAGGCGATGTCGGCCAAGTCGGGCTGTTCAACATCGGCATCGACGACGTGGAATTGCTGCGGCCGCTGCTCGCCGGCAAGGATGCGCTGATCAACTGCGTCGGCATCCTTAGCGAGCACGGCCGCCAGACATTCGACCTGGTGCACCACACCGCGCCGGCGCGGCTGGCGCGGGTGGCGCGCGAGGCCGGGATCGCGCGGCTGGTGCACATCTCGGCCCTTGGCGCCGACCCGCGCTCGCCCTCGGCCTATGCGCGCTCCAAGGCGGCGGGCGAGCAGGCAGTGCGCGACGCGTTTCCGACCGCGACGATCCTGCGTCCCTCGATCGTGTTCGGGCCGGAGGACGATTTCTTCAACCGCTTTGCCCGGATGGCGGTGATCTCGCCGTTTGTGCCGCTGATCGGCGGCGGCGAGACGCGGTTTCAGCCGGTCTATGTCGGCGATGTCGCCGAGGCCGCGGTGCGCGCGCTCGACGATCCCGCCGCGGCCGGGCGTACCTACGAGCTCGGCGGCCCCAAGGTCTACACGTTCCGCGCGCTGCTCGAACTGATGCTGCACGAGATCAAGCGCCGCCGGCATTTTGTCGACCTGCCGTTCGGGCTCGCCAGCCTGCAGGCGCGGCTGCTGTCGCTGCTGCCCAATCCGCCGCTGACCCCCGACCAGGTCGAGATGCTGAAGCGCGACAACATCGTCGCCTCGGGTGCGTTGACCCTGCAGATGCTCGGCATCGAGCCGGTCGCGGTGGAGGCGATCCTGCCGACCTATCTCGACCGTTTCCGCCGCGGCGGCTGGTACGACCGGCGGCGCGCCGTGGCGTAAGATCGTGAAGCTTGTAGGGCGGGTGAGCGAAGCGTAACCCGCCATCCTCCCGGACCGGCGGAATGCGCTTCGCTCTTCCGCCCTACGATTGGAACCCGTCATGCCGGCAAGCCCAGAAGACACCCTCTACCTCGACGTTCCCGGCGGGCGGGTGGTGATCGAGATGCGGCCCGACCTCGCGCCGGGGCACTGCGCCCACATCAAGGCGCTGGTGCGCCGCGGCTTTTACGACGGCGTCGTGTTTCACCGGGTGATCGACGGGTTTATGGCGCAGACCGGCGACCCGACCGGGACCGGGACCGGCGGCTCGGGCCATCCCGGCCTCAAGGCCGAGTTCACGGCCGAGCCGCATGTCCGCGGCACCGCCTCGATGGCGCGCGCCTCGGACCCGAACAGCGCCGACAGCCAGTTCTTTATCTGCTTTGCCGATGCCGGCTTTCTCGACCGTCAGTACACGGTGTGGGGCAAAGTGACCGCGGGCATGGAGCACATCGACGCGATAAAAAAGGGCAGCGGGTCGAGCGGCACCGTCGCCAATCCCGACAAGATCGTCAAGATGCAGGTCGCCGCCGACGCGCCATAGCGGGCGGCGTCGCAACAGGGGAACAGCGATGAAACTGTGGGTCCGGCTGGTTCTGGTGGTGGCTGCGCTGGCCGCTGGCGGCGGCGCGGCGCAGGCGGCCGACGCCGAGAACACGCTTTACATGGACCTGGCGTTCGGCCGCGTCGTCATCGCGCTGCGGCCCGACCTCGCGCCCAACACCGTGGCGCAGATCAAGAAGCTGACCCGCGCCGGGTTTTACGACGGCATCGTCTTTCACCGCGTCATCGACGGGTTTATGGCGCAGGGCGGCGACCCGACCGGCACCGGCGCGGGCGGCTCGGGCCACCCGCTCAAGGCGGAGTTTTCGGGCGAGAAATTCGGGCGCGGCACGGTGGCGATGGCGCGCACCTCGGACCCGAACAGCGCCGACAGCCAATTCTTCATCTGCTTCGCGCCGGCCCCGGCGCTCGAAAACAAGTACACCGTGTTCGGCCAGGTCGTCTCCGGCATGGAGTTCGTCGACAAGCTGAAAAAGGGCGATTCGGCGCAGAACGGCATCGTCGCCAATCCCGACACGATCGTGAAGATGCAGGTCGCCGCCGACGCGATCGCCGCCGACGAGAAGGCCAAGGCGCCAAAGCCCAAAGAGAACGACGACAGCGGCCGCGGCGAAATGCCGAAGATGCACCCGTAGCGGCGGCCGGCGGCCCTGCCCAAATCGCGACGGTCTTCCGCCAAAGCTTCCCGAACCGCGGGTCCGCGCGCCGCGCGCTCCGCGGTTAAAGGGCGGCCGGCAGCCGGCTCGGCCGCGGACCCCGGCCGGCGCCGGGGCGACGACAAGGTTGGCGCGGGGAAAGGCGGCGGCTGGCGCGGCGCGCTCGCGGTCTACCGGCAGCCGCGGCTGGTCGCGGTCCTGTTTATGGGGTTTTCCAGCGGGCTGCCGCTGGCGCTGACCTTTGGCACCTTGTCGTACTGGCTCGCCGAGCTGGGGGTGTCGCTGACCGCGATCGGCCTGTTCGGCCTGGTGCGCGCGTCGTACAGCCTCAAATTTCTGTGGTCGCCGCTGATCGACCGGCTGCCGATCCCCATTCTGACGCGCCGGCTCGGGCGGCGGCGCAGCTGGGCGCTGACGATCCAGGCGCTGCTGGCGCTGGCGATCCTTGCGCTCGGCCTGACCGACCCGAAGACCGCGCCGGCGCTGATGGCGCTCGCGGCGGT
This sequence comes from Alphaproteobacteria bacterium, assembly GCA_019241915.1. Classification (GTDB taxonomy): domain Bacteria; phylum Pseudomonadota; class Alphaproteobacteria; order ATCC43930; family CGMCC-115725; genus DATARH01. The sequence goes on along the minus strand of JAFAWI010000661.1, from coordinate 822 downwards.
CGTCGTTGCGTTCCTGTCGGCGAGCCAGGACATCGTTGTCGACGCCTACCGTATCGAGCTGCTGCGCCCCGAGGAGCAGGGCGCCGGCGCGGCGGCGACGCAATGGGGCTACCGCTTCGGCATGCTGGCCTCGGGGGCGGGGGCGCTTTACGCCGCGAGTTGGGGCGGCTGGCACCTCGCTTATGCGCTGATGGCGGCGCTGATGGCGGTCGGCATGGCGACGGTGTGGCTGACCCCGGAGCCGGGCGGCGTCGCGCCGCCGGAGCGGCTGCCGGGCGCAACCGCCGCGGCGCGGGTCGCGGCATGGCTCAAGGGCGCGGTGGTCGCCCCGTTCGCCGACATGATCGCGCGGCTGGGGCCGGCGCGGCTGGCCGCGATCGTGCTGTTTGTCCTGCTGTTCAAATTTGGCGACGCGCTGGCCGGGTCGATGTCGAACCCGCTTTACGTCCAGCTCGGCTTTACCAAGGTCGAGGTGGCGACAGTCGCCAAGGTCTACGGGGTGATCGCGACCTTGGCCGGAGTCGCCGCCGGCGGGCTGGTGGTGGCGCGCCTTGGCGTGTTTGGCGCGCTGCTGCTGGGCGGCGCGCTGCAGGCGGCCTCGAACCTGATGTACGTGGCGCAGCTCTGGGCCGGGCATGACGTGGCGATGTTGGCGCTGACCATCGGCGCCGAGAACCTGACCGGTGGCATGGCGTCGTCAGCCTTTGTCGCCTATCTGTCGGGGCTGTGCAGCCGCGACTTCACCGCGACGCAATACGCGCTCTTATCGTCGCTCGCGACGGTCGGGCTCAACGTGCTCGCCGCCGCGGGCGGCTATCTCGC
>JAFAWI010000577.1 GCA_019241915.1 Alphaproteobacteria bacterium | reverse complement strand
TAAAGCGACAATATCCGCGCGGCTATTCAGCGGCCTGCCCCATTATTGCCTCTTTGCATTAGCCGTAATTTTACGTATCGAGACATACCGTCACCGAGCAGAAACAAACTGTCACAACCGCTCGACTGTTCCACCGTTCTCCTTTTCCGACCACGAGGGGGGTTAATAGTGCGTGCTGCGTTAGCCGCGAGCGTTCTGCTTGCCCTTGGACTTGCTGCCGCGACGCCGGCCCAAGCCGGCGCCATGCCAGTCTTTCGCGACGTCGTCGCCTATGTCACCGGTTACAACACGGTGCCGGGACAGACCGACGATACCCCATGCATCGCCGCCTCCGGCGCCAATATCTGCGGCCGCACCGATGCGGTTGCCTGCCCGCGGCGGCTCAGCCTCGGCACCTTTCTCGCCATCCGCGGCACCTTCTACGTGTGCGAAGACCGGCTGGCGAAGAAATACGACAGTCGTTTCGACATCAGTTGCGACAAGGACACGAATTGCCCCAGCCACGTCACCGGCTGGGCCGACATCAAAGTCCTTGGCTGGAACCCGTGCCGGCTCGCGCCCGCACCGGTGGCGGCCGTCGCCGTGGTGAAACCGACGCTGATGCGGATTGCGTTCGCGGCGCGGGGGACTTTCGTCAATTTGGCGCGCGCGCCGTTCGCGGCCCGTGCCCGCGTGCACTGGACGCGGCCGGCATAGCCCGGGGGCGATCGTGTCGTAGCAGCGGGCGTGTAACGGCGGGCGATCCACGCCGTTTGCGGTCAGACGAAGCCGGGATAGATTGACCGCCATGACCGCCGATGTCGGGGCCGCCGCGCCCGCCTCCCCCGCCCCGCTGCCCCCCGCCGCCGACCCCAAGCTGCGGCACATGGCCAACGCGCTGCGCGCGCTGGCGATGGACGCGGTCGAACAGGCGAAATCGGGCCATCCCGGCATGCCGATGGGGATGGCCGATGTCGCCACGGTGCTGTTCTCGCAGTTTCTGAAGTTCGACCCGAGCGACCCGTATTGGCCCGACCGCGACCGCTTTGTGCTGTCGGCGGGTCACGGCTCGATGTTGCTCTATGGGCTCTTGCACCTGACCGGCTACGCCGACATGACGCTCGACGAGCTGAAGCGGTTCCGCCAGCTCGGCAGCAAGACCGCCGGCCACCCCGAGCGCGGTCTGGCCAGCGGGATCGAGGTGACGACCGGGCCGCTCGGCCAAGGCATCGCCAACGCCGTCGGACTCGCGCTCGCCGAGCGGCTGCTGGCCGCCGAATTCGGCGCCGACGCGGTCGATCACCGCACCTACGCGATCTGCGGCGACGGCTGCCTGATGGAAGGCATCAGCCATGAGGCGCTGTCGCTGGCCGGGCACCTCAAGCTCAACAAGCTGATCGTGCTGTGGGACGACAACGCGGTCTCGATCGACGGGCCGACCAGCCTGGCGGTCGACGACGACCAGGTCGCGCGGTTCGCGGCGCATGGCTGGGCGACCGACCGGGTCGACGGCCACGATCACGCGGCCGTCGCGGCGGCGATCAGGAGGGCGCACGGCAACGACCGGCCGACGATGATCGCCTGCAAGACGATCATCGCGTTTGGCGCGCCGACCAAGGCCGGCACCGCCGCGGCGCATGGCAGCCCGCTCGGCGCCGACGAGATCAAGGCCACGCGCCAGCGGCTCGGCTGGGACTACCCGGCGTTTGAGATCCCCGACGATGTGCGCGCCTGGTGGCGCGAGGTCGGGGCGCGCGGCGCCGGCCCGCGCCGCGAGTGGGAGGCGCGGCTCGGCGAGCTCGGGGGCAAGCGCGGCGAGTTCGAACGGCGCATGCGCAACGAGCTGCCGGCGGCGCTCGACAACGCACTCGCCAAAGCCTGCGACGAGTTCCGCGCCAAGAACGCCAAGGTGGCGACGCGGCAGGCCTCCGGCGCGGTCCTCGACGCGATCGTCCCGGCGGTGCCGGAGCTGGTCGGCGGCTCCGCCGATCTGACGCCGTCGAACAACACCAAGGCCAAGGGCATGGAGGACGTGGCGCCGCCGGCCTATGGCGGACGCTATATCCGCTACGGCGTACGCGAGATGGGCATGGCCGCGGCGATGAATGGCATCGCCGCCCATGGCGGGCTGATCCCCTATGGCGGCACATTCCTCACCTTCACCGACTACGCGCGGCCGGCGATCCGCCTGTCGGCGCTGATGGAGCTGGGGGTCGTCTATGTGATGACGCACGATTCGATCGGCCTCGGCGAGGATGGGCCGACGCACCAGCCGGTCGAGCATGTCGCGGCGCTCCGCGCGATTCCGCATCTGTTGGTCTTTCGCCCGGCCGACGCGATCGAGACCGCCGAGTGCTGGCGGCTGGCGCTGGAAAACCGGCACGCGCCGTCGGTACTGGCGCTGACCCGGCAGGGGGTGCCGCTGCTGCGCACCTCTGCGGACGACGAAAACCGCTCGGCAAAGGGCGCCTATGTGCTGGTCGAGCCGCCGGCGCCGCGGCATGTCACCTTGCTGGCGACGGGGTCGGAGGTGTCGATTGCCGCCGAAGCGGCGCAAAAGCTGGCGGCGGAAAGGGTCAACGCGGCGGTCGTCTCGATGCCGTGCTGGGAGCTGTTCGAGCGGCAGGGCGAGGATTACCACACGCAGGTGCTGGGGAGCGCGCCGCGGGTCGGCGTGGAAGCCGCGGTGCGGCTCGGCTGGGACCGCTGGCTCGGTCCGAATTCGCGCTTTATCGGGATGGACGGCTTTGGCGCGTCGGCCCCGGTCGAAGCGCTCTACCCGCATTTCCAGATCACGCCCGAGAGGGTCGCCGACGCGGCCCGGTCGCTGCTCACCGAACAGCACACCGCCAGCAAACCGCCCTCTCCCGGCCGCGCATAGCGCCTTACCCCCAATGGCGCCTTACTCAGCTATCGTTGCGAGCGGAGCGAAGTAATCCGGCGCCTTTGGTTGGCGACCCCCACCGGGATCGCTTCGTCGCTCAGTTCCTCGCAATGACAGTGCACGGCGAAATAATCCGGGCTAAGCTTTCGCCGGCGGTTTGCGAAGGATGACGCACATGGCGATCAGGGTCGCGATCAACGGGTTCGGGCGCATCGGGCGGCTGGTCATGCGCGCGGCGCTGGAGCATCCCGAAAAGCATCTTGAGGTCGTCGGCATCAACGATCTCGGCCCGGTCGAGACCAACGCGCACCTGCTGCGCTACGACAGCGTCCACGGGCGCTATCCGGGCGAGGTCACGACCGGCGAAAACTGGATGGATGCCGGCCAGGGCAAGATCCGCGTCACCGCCGAGCGCGACCCGGCGAAGCTGCCGTGGAAGGAGCTCGGGGTCGATGTCGCGCTCGAATGCACCGGCATCTTCACCAAGCGCGAGGCGGCGGCAAAGCATCTCGAGGCCGGCGCCAAGAAGGTGATCATCTCCGCCCCCGCCGACGGCGCCGATTTCACGGTCGTGATGGGGGTCAACCACGAAGAGCTGTCGGCCGACCACCACGTCATCTCGAACGCGTCGTGCACGACGAACTGCCTCGCGCCGGTCGCCTATGTGCTGCACCGGGGGATCGGCATCGAGCGCGGCTATATGACGACGATCCACGCCTATACCGGCGACCAGAGCCTGCAGGACACGCTGCACAGCGATCTGCGGCGGGCGCGCGCCGCGGCGCTGTCGCTGATCCCGACCTCGACCGGCGCGGCGCGCGCGGTCGGCCTGGTGCTGCCGGCGCTCAAGGGCAAGCTCGACGGCACCGCAATCCGCGTGCCGACCGCAAATGTGTCACTGATCGACTTTAAGTTCGATGCGGCGCGCGACACCGACGCGCAGGAGGTCAATGCGCTGATGGAAGAGGCCGCCAAGTCGAACCGCTTGAAGGGCATCCTCGGCATCAACAAGGCCCCGACCGTGTCGGTCGACTTCAACCACGACCCGCACAGTTCTACGTTCGACGTGACGCAGACCCAGGTGCTCGACAAGAAATTCGTGCGCGTGCTGTCCTGGTATGACAACGAGTGGGGGTTCTCGAACCGCATGGTCGAGGTGGCCGCGCATTTCGGCGCGATGCACTAAGCGGCGACGGACGCCGGGGGAAGCGGCTTCAGGCTGAGGGGAGAGCTGACATGGCTGAAATTGGATACGACAAGCCGCTTTACATTCTCCCGTTCGACCACCGCGCCTCGTTCGAGAAAGGGCTGTTCGGGTTCGCCCCGCCGCTGTCGGCCGAGCAGACCGAGACCGTCGCCGCCTCAAAGCAGGTCGTCTACGACGGGTTGAAGGCGGCGATGGCCCAGGGCGTGCCGCGCGAGGCCGCCGGGATCCTGGTCGACGAGCAGTTCGGCGCGGCTGTGCTGCGCGACGCCGCCGCCCAGGGGTATATCACCGCGGCGCCGGTCGAAAAGAGCGGGCAGAACGAATTCAATTTTGAATATGGCGATCAGTGGCGCGAGCACATCGCCAAATTCAAGCCGACCTTCGTCAAGGCGCTGGTCCGCTACAATCCTGAGGACGACGACGCGATGAACCGCCGGCAGGCGGCGCGGCTCAAGGAGCTGGGCGAATATGCGCACAGCGAGGGCCAGAAGTTCATGTTCGAGCTGCTGGTGCCGATGACCAAGGACCAGTCCGACCGGCTCGAAGGCGACCAGCACCTGTTCGATCACGATCTGCGGCCGTCGCTGATGATCGCCGCGATCAAGGAGCTGCAGGGCCTCGGGGTCGAGCCGGACGTGTGGAAGATCGAGGGGCTCGACCGGCGCGAGGACGCGGCCGCGGTCGCCGGCGCGGCGCAGCGCGACGGCCGCGGCAAGGTCGGCTGCATTTTGCTCGGCCGCGGCTCGAATGAGGCGGGGATCATCCATTGGCTGAAGGCGGCGGCGCCGCTGCCGGCCTTTATCGGCTTCGCCGTCGGCCGCACGTCGTTTTGGGACGCGCTGGCGGGCTTGCGCGACAAGAAGATCAGCCGCGAGCAGGCGGTCGCCGACATCGCCGGGCGCTACGTCAAATGGGTCAAGACGTTCGAAGGGGCGCGCGCCGGCTGAGCGCTCGACCGGCGCCGCCGGTCATTGTCGTTCATTCGCTGGCGCATGCGCTGGCGGCGCTCGAAGCCGCCGCCGAGATTGGCTGTTGCATTACATTGTTGAGCGCGCCTGACGCCGGGGTCTATGCCGGCGCGGGCTGGTTCAAGGCGCTGATCGAGGCCGCGCGCCAGGCCGTTCCGCTGGCGCGATTCGACGCGATCCTCGATTGCGGCGACCGCGCCGGCGCGGTGCAAGGCGCGATCCGCACCGGCATCGGGACCGTGGTCTTCAATGGCCGCGCCGATGTCGCCGAGCGACTCGCCGAAATCGCGCAACAAGCCGGGGGCGCTCTTCTGACCACTCGACCCCGGTCGCTGCTCGATCTCGGCGAGCTGTTCTTCGCGTCACCCGACGCGCTGCGAGCGCGCTGCGGCGATGCCCTCGCTTCGGTTTGATGGCCGCGCTCCGCGCCGGGTGTTCATCCTCGCCTCGCCGCCGGGGTTTTGCTAAAAAAGGCGAACGATCGGCCGCTGTTAAGCCGGATTCCACAATGGAGCGATGATCATGGCCAACGACCAGATGACGGCCCAAATGTCCAAGAAGGGTGGCTTTATCGCCGCGCTCGACCAGAGCGGCGGGTCGTCGCCGGGGGCGTTGCGCCTCTACGGCATTCCGGATACCGCCTATAGCGGCGAGGCCGAGATGTTCCGGCTGATCCACCAGATGCGGGTACGCATCATGAGCGCTCCGGCATTTACCGGCGACAAGGTCATCGGCGCGATCCTGTTCGAAGGCACGATGGACGGCGAGGTGCGCGGCAAGCCGACCGCTTCCTATCTGTGGGATGAGAAGCGGGTCGTGCCGTTTGTCAAAGTCGACCGCGGGCTTGAACCCGAAAAGGACGGTGTCCAGCTGATGCGGCCGATGCCGCAGCTCGATCAGCTGTGCGACCGCGCGGCCAAGCTCGGCGTCTACGGCACCAAGATGCGCTCGGTGATCAACCTCGCGTCAAAGGAAGGGATCGCGGCGATCGTCGCGCAGCAGTTCGAGGTCGGCGACCAAATCGCCCGACACGGGCTGATGCCGATCCTCGAACCCGAAGTCTCCATCAAAAGCCCGGACAAGAAAGGCGCCGAAGCGATCCTGGTGGACGAGTTGAAACGGCGGACCGACGCGCTGCCCGCCGACCGGCAGGTTATGTTCAAGGTGACCCTGCCGGACGTCGCCGACCTCTACAAGCCGCTGATCGACCATCCTCGTGTTGCGCGGGTCGTCGCCCTCTCCGGCGGCTATGACCGCGCCGGCGCCTGCCAGCGGCTCGCCGCCAACCGCGGCATGATCGCGAGCTTCTCGCGCGCGCTTGTCCAGGACCTGCGCGCGTCGATGAGCGACGCCGAATTCGAGGCGGCGCTCGCCCAGGCGATCGACGAGATCCACCGCGCCTCCACCGTGAAGGCCTGACCCGGGGCGAGCTGACCTTGCTGAGCGACGACCGGGCGACATCGCGGCTCTACCTGATCACGCCGCCGGCGCTCGATCCGCACGCCTTCGCACCGCTGCTCGAAGCCGCGCTCGATGGCGGCGACGTCGCGGCGGTGCAGCTGCGCCTCAAGGACATCGACGACGAGGCGATCCGCGCCGCGGCGGCGCGGCTGCAGCCGATCGTCCAGCAGCGCGGCGTCGCCTTTATCATGAACGACCGGCCGGACCTTGCCGCCGAACTGGACTGCGACGGCGTGCATGTCGGCGACGAGGACTGGCCGTACGCCCGTGCCCGCGCTGCCGTGGGGCCGGATCGGGTCGTCGGCGTGACCTGCGGCGCCAGCCGGCATCGGGCGCTGGTGGCGAGCGAGGCCGGCGCCGACTACGTCGCGTTCGGCGCGTTCTTCCCGAGCACGACCAAAGTCGCCAAGCACCATCCGCCGCCCGAGGTGCTGCGCGACTGGTCGGAGACCACCGTCGTCCCGTGCTGCGCGATCGGCGGCATCACCCAGGCGAATTGCGGGCCGCTGGTTGAAGCCGGCGCCGATTTTCTCGCGGTGATCGGCGCCATCTGGAATTACCCGGCAGGGCCGAGACAGGCGGTCGCCGATTTCAACGCGGTGTTCGCGCGCTACGGCCGGAGCTTCGCGGCAAGCTAGTCGCGTCTGCGACCGACGATCAGGTCCTGGTGGCCGTTAAGCGCACGCGGAACGATATCCTCGATCTCGAGGAGGCGCCCCCAGCGGCGGCGGATGTAATGCGGCGCATGCAGCGCCGTGCCATAAAAATCTGGAACTTCGACGCCGTTGCCGGTGCCCCTTGCATAAGAAAAGCCCTTCCACCGCAGTCTCAAACGATGCAAGGGAGCCATCGCAGCGCGCTTGCGACCCACGATTCCACGCTTTCCCAGCATATTGCGCAGCAGGCCAGCGCCGTGCGTGGACAGGACCACATAGCCGCTTGCTTTGACGATGCGCCGTAACTCCGCCAGCCATTCGAGCTGCGGCCGCTCGGCCAGGTGGGTGAACACCGATACCGAGTAGACCAGATCAAAATAGCCGTCGGTAAACGGCAGAGGCGGGCGAATGCCATTGACGTGGAAAGCGGATGGCGGGCCGAGGTGCTCGCGGCACCACGCAATCGCCTCGCTATCGATGTCGGTGCCGTACACCTTGCCGCCGGCACTGCAACGGAAATGGGTGAGCACGCGCCCGCAACCGCACCCGAAATCGAGGATTGTCGCATCGTCCAGCGCAAGCCGCTTCCCGAAAACGGCGAGCAAATCCGCCGCAGCCCTGGCGCCCACGGCGTTGAAGCTCGCAAGATCGGCGGAGCCATGGACGCGCCGCCGCAGCTGCTCCGGTGGAAAGCGATCGGTCGATGGCATCATGAGGCGGACATTCTCGCTTGGCCGCAGATCCGGTTATCGGCGGCGGCTCGATAAAAAGCACAACGCCAACCTCTTATGCCTATGATCCCGATCCGACAATTCGACAAGGGCGAACAATGCGCGGACTGATTCTTGGTGCGGCGGCCATGACAGCAATGGCGAGCCCGGCGCTCGCCGAATTCACCCTGTCCTCGCCAAACGTCAAGAGCGGCAGCCCGATGGCGCGGGCACAGGTTTTGGCGAGCTGCGGCGGACAAAACCTGTCGCCGGCGCTCAATTGGGCCGGCGAGCCGGCGGGCACCCAGAGCTTTGCGGTGACGATGATCGACACCGACGCGCGTAACGGCGCCGGCTGGTGGCACTGGAGCGTGTTCAACATTCCCTCGTCGGTGCATGGGCTTGCCGCCGGCGCCGGTCGCGCGGGATCGGACGGGCTTCCGCAAGGGGCCGTGCAAGGCCGCAACGACTACGGCTCCGCGTCCTACGGCGGCCCCTGCCCGCCGCCGGGCGACCATGCTCATCACTACGAGATTACAGTTTACGCGCTCAAGGCACCGTCGCTCCCGGTCGGCGCGAACGCGCCGGGGGCAGAGGTCGCTGCAAGTCTCAATGCCAATGCGCTGGCCTCGGCGAAGATCGTCGGCCGCTACGAGCGGATCAGATAACGCGCTTTCATCGCACCAGCGCCCACAGCACGTCTTCGATGTGCCCGGCGCCCGTGCACAGCATGACGAGACGGTCGAAACCAAGCGCGATGCCGGCGCATTCGGGCAAGCCGTGTTCGAGCGCGGCAAGAAAATCTTCGTCGATCGGGTAGGTCTGGCCGTAAAGCGTTTGTTTGCGAACCTGGTCCGCGCGAAAGCGGGCGCGCTGCTCGGCGGGGTCGGTCAGCTCCTGAAAGGCGTTGGCCAGTTCGAGACCGCAGGCATAGAGCTCGAAGCGCTCGGCCAGCCGAGAATCGTCCGGCTTGCGCCGCGACAGCGCGGCCATCGACACCGGGTAATCGTAGAGGATGGTGGGCGCACCGATACCGAGATTGGGCTCGATGCGGTCGAGGAAGACGCGGAAAAACAGGTCTTCCCAATCGTCGCCGGGATGCGCG
>JAFAWI010000404.1 GCA_019241915.1 Alphaproteobacteria bacterium | reverse complement strand
ACCTGGTGTGCACGGATCGCCCAGGTCACTTCCTCGTCGACATAGGGCTCGACCAGCTGGGCGCCCCAATAACCGTGATCACCGCGGATAAAGCCCATCGTCGAGATGTCGTGCAAGAGGCAGGCGAGCACCATCTTCTCCGGCAGCCCGCCTTTGACCGCGTGCCGCGCGCTCTGCAGCAAATGCATCGACGGGCCGAAGCGGTACTTGAAGAAGTCCGCCAGGGTCGGCTTTTCGGGCATCGCCGGCAGCCGCGGATCGTCGCCCATCAGCACACGGGCGTCGGGGTTCCGCTTGCGCGCCTCGGCCGGGTTGAGCGGCGGCCCCATGTCGCCTTCGGCCAACTGGTAGATGCGCGACTTGACGACGATGTAGTCGAGCTCGAGCGCCATCTTTTCTTCGAGCGCATCGGCTTTCTGCGACAGGGTCATCACGTCGTTCATGGCGTCTCTCCTGAGCCCCGCAACCGTCGGGACAGCGTAGCAGATTGCCCGCCGCTGAGGCATGTTGTGTTGCGGTGCACGAGGAGGGGAATGTCATGGCCAAAGCCGACTGGCATGTCGCGCAATTGAATGTCGGACGCGTCGTCGCGCCGACAGACAGTCCGGTCATGGCCGACTTCATAAACGCGCTCGACCGCATCAATGCGTTGGCCGAGGCGTCTGACGGCTTTGTCTGGCGGTTGCAAGGCGACAACGGCAATGCCACGGAAATCCTGACGACGGCGGATCCCTCGTTCCTCATCAACATGTCGGTTTGGCAATCGATCGAGATGCTGTTCGAATTCGTCTACCGTTCTTCGCATACCGGCTTCATGCTGCGCCGGCGGGAGTGGTTCGAGCGGCCGAGCGAGGCCTACCAGGTGCTGTGGTGGGTGCCGGCGGGATACCGCCCGACACCGCAGGAGGCGCTGGCGCGACTCGACCATCTGCGGGCGCATGGCTCCTCGCGCTACGCATTCACCTTCAAGCAGCATTACCCGCCGCCCTATGAGCTTTTGTACGATCCGGGCGACATGAAGCCCGAGCCGTACTGCGTCGGCTGGGCTTAGGACCGGCCTTAGCGCATGCTCTAGGTCCGCATGTAGCCTTCGAGCTCGCGTTCGCCGAAGGCGATCGCCTCGTCGATCGATTTTTGCTGCTGGGTGCACTGGGCGACCATCTTCAGCATGATGCCCTGCGAATACATCTGGACGCCGATCTTCGCCGGAGCCGGATAGCACGACACCGAGACGATCACGTCGCCGCGCGGCGGGAAGTTGTAGAGCGTGCCCTTGGGCGGCTCGGCCTCGGCCCAGATGTTGAAGTCGTTGAGCTTTTCGAACGGCGGCACATCGAAACCTTGGCCTGCCTGCATCAACTTGGCCATCGACTCCCGCGACGATAGATAGAGCAGCAGATTCTTGGCCGCGGTCTTGTTCGGCGAGAACTTCCAGATGCCCCAATAGCGGTAGCGGCCGGAGACGTGCCGGCCTTTCGGCCCTTTCGGCGTCGGGAAGGTCCATAGCTGCTCGGCGACCTTGGGCGCGTCGCGCTTGGCGACGGCCCAGGCCGACGGGGCGTTGAAGATCAGCGCGCTCTGGCCCGAGATCAGCGCCTTGTTGTTCGAGGAATCGTCCCACGAGAACACGCTTTGGGGGAAGAACGGCACCGCGCGCTTGAACCATTCGAGCACGGTGCGCACCGGCTCGCTGTTCGCGGTGATCTCGCCCTTGGCGTCGACCAGCTCGGCGCCGTGGCTGTTGAAGACCGCGCCCGCCATCTGCACCGCGTCGCTGCAGCTGCTCATCGGCATGCCGAACGGATAGCCGGCCTTGTGGCATTTTTCCGCCGCGTCGGTAAAGAAGCCCCAGGTCCACCGGTCGGTCAGTTCCTTGTCGGCCGGTGCGCCGGCCGGGTACATCTTGGTGACGTCGAGGCTGCAAATCTCCTTCATCAGGTCGATCCGCGCGCAGGGCGGCGACACCGTGCTGCCGACCGCGGTCGGCACCGCGACCCAATGACCGTCCTGCTTGCCCAGATAGGTCGCGCCGGAGTTGACCTCGCCGTTCTGTTTGATCAGCTCGGCCATCACGTCGTCGACCGGTTCGAGGCTCTCGGCGTAGCCGGGCGCGTACCACGCGAGCAGCCCGAGGATGTCGTGACCGGTCTTGGCCTGCGCCTCGGCGGCGGCGGTCAGCAGG
>JAFAWI010000367.1 GCA_019241915.1 Alphaproteobacteria bacterium | reverse complement strand
CACGGCGCCCGGCGGACAGTAGGCTGGACTGCGGCAAGCTCGAGCGCGCGTTCGGCCTGCGCCAGCCGCCCTGGCGCGAAAGCCTGGCCCAAGTTGAACAGTGAAAAGCGGCCCGACGTCTCCCAGGCGTTGATTTTCTTCAGCTTTTCGGCTTACTGACCGACCAATTGGCCGGTTTGTGGTGTCTCGCCGATCGGGTAGATAGCCGCATTTCATGCTGGCGAATCGGCGAGTCTCGTGGTGCTCTGCGCCGGGATGTTCTTCCGCCTCAAACCGTCTGGCCCACGCACCTACCTGCAGATCGTCGAGAACCGGCGTGAGCACGGCACTCATCGCCAGCACGTTATCGCGACCCTCGGCCGAGCCGACGAACTCGCCGCCTCCGGCGCTCTGGCCAGCCTGCTCGCGTCCGGCGCTCGCCTCTGCGACCAGGTCATGCTCCTCTCGGCGCTGGCCGAGGGCGCGGATGGGCCCCGCCTGGTCGCGCGCCGCGCTGGTGGCCCGCTGCTGTTCGGCCGCTTGTGGGAGCAGATCGGTTGTCAGGCGGTGATCCAGGACAAACTCGCCGGCCGTTGCTTCGAGTTCGATGTCGAACGCGCCATCTTCGCCACCATCCTGCACCGGCTGTTCGTGTCCGGCTCAGACCGCGCCTGCGACAAGTGGATGGAAGACTACGCCATCCCCGGTATCGACGGCTTGGCGCTGCACCACCTCTACCGCGCGATGGCCTGGCTCGGCGAGGAACTGCAAACCGAGCGCGGCCGCCAGGACCAAGACACGGGTCTCGCCCCGCGCTGCGTCAAAGACGAGATCGAGGAAGCGCTGTTCGCGCGGCGGCGCGACCTGTTCAGCGAACTCTCGGTGGTCTTTCTGGACACGACGTCGCTGCGCTTCGAGGGCGCCGGCGGCGAGAGCCTCGGTCAGCGCGGCCATTCCAAGGATCACCGGCCCGACCTGATGCAGTTGGTGCTCTGTGTCGTCATCGACGCCGAGGGGCGGCCGATCTGCACCGAGATCTGGCCCGGCAACACCGCCGATGTCCGGGTGTTGCTGCCCGTGATCGATCGCCTGCAGCAGCGCTTCGGCATCGGCAGGGTCTGCGTGGTTGCCGACCGCGGCATGATTTCGGCCGCCACCATCGAGGGCTTGGAGCAGCGCGGCCTCGAATACATCCTCGGTGCCCGCGAGCGCAGTGACCGGCTGGTGCGCGACGTGGTGCTGGCCGACGAGCGTGCGTTCGCGCCCTTGCTCGTCGAACGCGCCCACGGCGCTGAGACCCAACTGTTTGCCAAGGAGGTGCGCTACCAAGGGCGGCGCTACATCGTTTGCCGCAACGAGGCCGAAGCCGAGAAGGACCGCGCCGACCGGCAAGCGATCGTCGCCGGGCTCGAGCAACAGCTCAAGCGTGGGGACAAGGCGCTCATCGGCAACTCAGCGTATCGGCGTTACCTGCGCCGGGTCGCCGCGCCCGGCGCGAAGGGCAAACCCGGGTCCGCATTCGAGATCGACGCCGGCAAGCTGGCCGAAGAGGCCAGGTACGACGGCATCTTCGTGCTCCGCACCAACGCTCGGGTAACGCCGCTGCAGGCCATGCTCAGGTATCGAGACCTGCTCGAAGTGGAAAATCTGTTTCGCCGGACGAAGTCGGTGCTGCGCACGCGTCCGATCTATCATTCATCGGACGCGGCGATCCGTGGCCATGTGTTCTGCTCCTTTCTGGCTCTCGTGCTGCAGAAGGAGTTGTTCGACCGCTGCCGGGCCGCGGAGTTCGCGCCGGAATGGAGTGACGTACTGCGTGACCTCGATCGCCTGCAGCAGGCCGACGTCACTGCCGGCGGCAAGACCTGGAGCGTGCGCACCGAGATCGGCGTTACCGCGTCGGCGCTGTTGCGGGCCTGCGGCATTGCCATCCCGCCGCGCATCCAGGGCATCCCGCCACCGGCGCCGGCGACCGCCGCAATCCCAAAACGCCGGGGTCGCCCCAGGCGTGGTGCCACGCGCCCCTAATTTCCCTGTTTTTGTAAGCCGGATCAGCAACTTACAAAATCGAGGTGTTCAAGTTGGGGTAGATTGGCGCCTACCGCTGGGCAGGCTCAATGGGTTCGGCAAGCAACCAGATGAACGACAGGTTGCCCTT
>JAFAWI010000250.1 GCA_019241915.1 Alphaproteobacteria bacterium | reverse complement strand
AAAGCGCAATGCGACCCGCCGATGCGGTGCAAACGCCGCGAGCGCCTCGGGGTCGGGCCAGCCCGGGTCGAGGATCGACAGCACGTGGGTAACGCCGACCGCGCCGTGTGCGGCGAGCTCCGGGATGCCGCAGATCGTGATCCGCATCACCCTTCCGTCTCGCGCCAGGCTTTCATGCCGCCGTGCAGCACCGCCACATCGCCCAGCCCCGCGGCCGCCAGTTGCGCCGCTGCAGCCGCCGAGCGCTTGTCGGTGAGACAGATGCAGACGACCGCACCGTCCGTCGCCGTGAGATCGGCGAGATGCGCCGGCAGCTCGGAAAGCGGCATGTTGCGCGCCCCATCGATATGGCCGAGCGGCCCGGCAAATTCATCCCGGCCGCGGACATCGAGCACCACCGGTGGCGCCGCCCCGCCGAGCGCGCGCCGCAACGTCGCCACCTCGACCCAACGCGGATCGGGCGGGCGACGCCCGAACAGCCGGGCGAGCCCGCGCATCTAGGCGGCGCGCGCCGGGGCGCTGGGCGGCACGCTGCCGGTGCCCTCCCGCTGCGTCTCGTGCCCGGCTGCGCCCGGTCCGGGCACTTGGTTGCCGACCATGATCGCTTCGGCGATCTGCTTTGAGATGTCGGCCATGCCGCCGGGCGAATGCGGCAGGAACACGGTGCTCGCGCGGCTCTGTGCGCCGATCGCGCGCAGCGTGTCGAAATACTGCGTCAGGATCAGCGTGCGCATCGCTTCCTCGGCCGAAACGCCGCCTTCGCGGATCGACAACAGCGCCGCCACCGAATCGCGGATGCCTTCGGCGATGGCAATGCGCTCGGCGGCGATGCCTTCGCCTTGCAGCTTCTTGCTCTCCTTTTCCGCCTCGGCCGCTTTGACGGTCTTGATCCGCACCGCCTCGCCCTGCTGCTCCGCGGCTTCGCGCAGCCGGCTCGCCGCGTTGATCTCGTTCATCGCGGTCCGCACCTTCTCGTCGGGTTGGATGTCGGTGACCGGCGACCCGTCGATGTCGTAGCCGAACGCGTTGATCTTGTGCCGCAGGCCGTTGCTGACCGCCTCCTCGATGTCGCTCTTGCGCTCGAATACATGGTCGAGGGTCATCGTCGGTACCTGGCTGCGCACCGCATCGAAGACATGCGCGGTGATCTGCTGCTCGGGGTTGGTGAGCTTGTAGAACGCCTCGAACTCCTTGCCCTCGACGACGTGAAATTGCACCGACACGACAATGTCGACAAAGACATTGTCGCTGGTCTTGGTCTCGACCTTGACGTTGAGCTGCTGCACGCGCAGCGACAGCCGGCCGGCCTTTTTCTCGATCATCGGGATCTTCATGTTGAGGCCGGCGCGCGCGATCCGGCTGAAGCGGCCGAACCGCTCGATCAGCGCGACCTGCGCCTGCTCGACCTTGAAGAACGAGCCGGCCAGCAGGCACAGCGCAATAAAAAGCGCCAGCGTGGTGAGCGCAATGCCGACGATGGCGATCGAGTCTTGCATCTTGTCCTCCGGCCGCCGCGCGGCGCGGCGGCAATGCTCGAACCTCCGTTACGAAGCGCGCGCTGGCACGGTTGCACGCTCAGCTCAGATCGAGCGCGTATTTCTTCAGTGCGTCGAGCGGCACGATCTCAAGCGTCGCCTCATGCGTTGCGGCGAGCCGAATACGCGGCGCCTGCCCGGCGTCGAACGCTTCCTTCCAGCGGGCTGCGCAGAGGCACCAGCAGTCGCCGGGCTGCAGCCCCTCGAAGCCGAATTGCGGCATCGGCGTCGACAGGTCATTGCCGGCCGATTTCGAAAAGGCGAGGAATGCCGCACTCATCTCGGCGCAGATGGTATGCACGCCGTAATCCTGCGGGCCGGTGTTGCAGCTGCCGTCGCGGTAAAACCCCGTCAGCGGTTTGGCGCAGCATTCCTTGAGCGGCTCGCCGAGCACATTCGTTGGCGGCGCACGGCGCCTGCCTGGATCGAACCCGCCAGCATCGGGCATATTCGGCATCTCCTGGTTGCCAAGCGCCGATAGGAATTACCACCACAAAACAAGAGCGAAAGGGAGCCGCAGCGGCAATGCCCGTCTGTGCCTCCGTGCTAATGCTTTACGCGGCTTCGCCGCAACACGGCTTACGCCGGCCGTCGCGCCGCGCGAGCCGCGACCTTGGCCTCGATCGTATCCCAAACCTTGGCGGCGAGGTTGTCGTTGTTGAGCCGGCCGATTTCTTGGATGCCGGTCGGGCAGGTCACGTTGATCTCGGTGATGTAATCGCCGAGCACGTCGATCCCGACAAGAATCAGCCCCCGCTCACGAAGAGTCGGGCCGATTGCCGCACAAATCTCATTGTCGCGCGGGGTCAGTGCGGTCTTTCCCGCACGGCCGCCGGCATGAAAGTTCGCACGCGCTTCGCCGGTTACCGGCACGCGCAATACCGCGCCGGCCGGCTCACCGTCGATCAGGATGATGCGCTTGTCGCCATTGCGGACTTCGGGGATGTAGCGCTGCACCATCACCGGTTCGCGGTAAATCTGCGCGTACATTTCGAGCAGCGAGTTGAGGTTCTCGTCGCCGGGGCGCAGATGGACGATCCCGGCCCCGGCATGACCGAATAACGGTTTCAGGATGATGTCGCCGTGCTCATCCCAGAACGCCCGGATCTCTTCGGCTTCGAGCGAGAGCAGGGTCGGCGGCATCAGTTCTTTGAACTTGAGCACGAACAGCTTTTCGGGGGCGTTGCGCACGCTTGCCGGGTCGTTGACCACCAGCGGGCCTTCCGTCGGCAGCAGCTCCAAGAGGTGTGTCGCGGTGATATAGGCCATGTCGAAGGGCGGGTCCTGGCGCATCAGGATTACGTCGAATGTCGCCAGATCGAGCTCCTCGAACGCGCCGAATCTATGGTGGTTGCCGTGCTCGCGTTGTACCGACAGCGCCCGGCCGCGCGCATAGAGACGCCCGCCGCGCAGCGTCAATGCCCGAGGCAGATAGTGGAACAACGCGTGGCCGCGCGTTTGCGCCTCCAGCGCCAGCGCGAAGTTCGAGTCGGCGTCGATGTTGATCGTCTCGATCGGGTCCATCTGGATCGCGACGGCAAGACCCATACCAGTTCTCCTGTCTGTCGACCGCAGCCTTCAGCCCAACCCTCTCCCCGGGGCGACGAGAAAAGGGCGGGACCCGCGCCGGCGGGAGGGTGAGGGGCCCGCAGCGACGGTTCAAGCCCTCTGAACGATCACGACCGAATCGTGATGCGGCTGCCCGGCCCGAGCAAGTCCAGCAACGGCAGCAGCACCGCGCGCGCCACGGCGATGCAGCCTTCGGTGCCGGCATAATCCGGCCGGGCGACATGCAGAAAGATGGCGCTGCCTTTGCCGGCGGTCACCGGGTCGGTGTTGTAGCCGATGACGACGATGACATCATAGAGCGCGTCGTCGCGCCACAAGGTCTCGTGCGAGGCCGGATAGGGCAGCGCCACCAGCCGGTTGTAATTCGCATCGCCTGGATCGTCGCACCACCCGTCGCTCGGCCGCAGCGCTGCCATGGGGAGCGCCGTGTGCGGCGCGGCGAGCCGGTCCGGCCGATACAAGACGCGCAGCAGCGGAAAGCTTCCGGCGGGGCTGCAGTGGTCGCCTTCATGTTTGTCGCTGCTGACGCCCCCGCTGCCGCATGCGGCGCGGGCCGAGCCGCCAGGCCAGGTGAGCCGCCCCGTCTCGTAGGTCAAATCGGCATAACCCATCGCCAGCGCGTCCCCGGCCATCGTCAAACAGGCCGCGCCTCCCACGACGACACGGCGCGATATCGCGGCCCGGCGCTCGCCGCGGGCCCGGCCGCGGGCCGCAATGTCGCGGCGCTGCGGTATCGCCCTACTCCACGACGATCCGCGGTGCGGCGCGGCGCGCCCCTTCGCCGGCCACCTTGGCCCATACCGTGGCGGCGATCTGGCGGAACAACTCGGCGTGCGGTGAGCCGGGGTCGGAGACGGTCACCGGCCTTCCTTCGTCCGAGGTCTCACGGATTTGCAGGTCGAGCGGCACCTCGCCGAGAAACTCGACGCCGAGCCGCTCGGCTTCGCGCCGCGCGCCGCCATGCGCGAAGATTTCGCTGCGCTCGCCGCAGTGCGGGCACAGGAAATAGCTCATGTTCTCGACGATGCCGAGCACCGGCACATCGACCTTTTCGAACATGCTGAGGCCGCGCCGCGCATCGATCAGGGCAATGTCCTGCGGGGTTGAAACGATGACCGCGCCGGCGAGCGGCACCTGCTGCGCCATCGTCAACTGCGCGTCGCCGGTGCCGGGCGGCAGGTCGACGACGAGGATGTCAAGCTCGCCCCAAGCGACATCGCGCAGCATCTGGTTCAACGCGCTCATCACCATCGGGCCGCGCCAGATCATCGCGGTCTCCTCGGTGACGAGAAACCCCATCGACATGCATTTGAGTCCGTAATTCTCCATGGGAATGAGCGTCTTACCGTTGTCGCTGCGCGGCCGCCCGGCGATGCCGAGCATGCGCGGCATTGACGGGCCGTAGATGTCGGCGTCGAGCACGCCGACCCGCAGCCCGTTCGCCTTCAGGGCCAGCGCCAGATTGGCAGCGATCGTCGATTTGCCGACTCCGCCTTTGCCGGAGGCGACCGCGACGATCGCACCGACCCCCGGCACCGCACCGCGCCGCTGCATCTGCGCCGCCGGCGAACCGGGGCCGTGCGAATGACCGTGCCCCGGCCCATGATTGTGTTCCTGGCCGCGCACCACCGCGCGCTGCGCCGGGGCGCGCGATTCCGCGGTCAACACCGCGGTGACAGACAGCACGCCGGGCAGCGCCTCGACCGCCGCCTCGGCGGCCTTGCGCAGCGCTTCGAGCCGCGGCCCGCGCTCGGGCTCGACCTCGATCGCAAAGCCGACATTGCCGTCGCGGATCACCATGCCGGAGACCATGTTGAGCGACACGATGTCCGCCGCCTTGTCGGGGTCGCGCACCTGGCGCAGCGCGTCGAAAATCTGCTGCTCGGTGACGGCGGCCATCGCGGACTCCGGTTTTTGCAAACGGGGTTTACCGGCAGATAAGCCGCCGCGTTGTTCTTGACAACACTTGCGCGTGCACCCCTCTATCGCCGGCGAACGGGCGGGCACAGTCCCGAAAGGCATCTTGATGAGTGAACGCGGCGGCTCTCAAGGCCCATGGGGCGGCTCCGGGCCTCGCGGCGGCAGGGGCGGAGGCGACGGGAACGGCGGCGGCGACGGCGGGCCGCGCGGGCCATGGGGCGGCAACGGCGGCGGCGATGGCGGCGGTCGCCCGCCGCGCGGACCCGGCCCGCGGCCGCCCGATTTCGAGGAGATGCTGCGGCGCGGCCAGGAGCGGTTCCGCCGGTTGCTGCCCGGCGGACGCGGCACCGGCAGCATCGTCGCAATCGCGCTCGTCGCGGTCGTGGGCCTTTGGCTGGCGAGCGGCTTCTACCGGGTGCTGCCCGACGAAGCCGGCGTGGTGCTGCGCTTTGGCGCTTACAACCGGGTGACCCAGCCGGGGCTCAACTACCACCTGCCCGCCCCGATCGAGTCGGTACAGACGCCGAGCGTGACGCGGCAGAACCGCATGGAGATCGGCTATCGCAGCAGCGAGGTCTCGACCCGCGCGCGCAGCGGCCAGGTGCCCGAAGAGGCGCTGATGCTGACCGGCGACGAGAACATCGTCGACATCAACTTCACGGTGCTGTGGGTGGTCAAGGACGCGCAGTCCTACCTGTTCAACATCCGCCACCCCGAAGGCACGGTCAAATCCGCCGCGGAGAGCGCGATGCGCGAGATCGTCGGCGAAACGCCGATTGCGCAGGCGCTCGCCGAGGGCCGCGGCAAGATCGAGACCGAGACCCAAAAGCTGCTGCAATCGATCCTCGATTTCTACGGCGCCGGGATCGAGATCACGCTGGTGCAGCTGCAGAAGGTCGATCCGCCGGCGCCGGTCATCGAATCGTTCCGCGACGTGCAGCGGGCGCTCGCCGACCGCGAGCGGGCGCGCAACGAGGCCGAGGCCTACCGCAACGACATTCTGCCGCGGGCGCGCGGCGACGCGGTCAAGATCCGCCAGGAGGCCGAGGCTTACCGGGCCGAGGTGATCAATCGCTCGCAGGGTGACGCCGACCGCTTCACCTCGGTCTACAAGGCCTATAAGGCGGCCGAGGACATCACCGCGCAGCGGCTCTATCTCGAAACGATGGAAGACATCCTCAAGAACAGCAACAAGGTGGTGATCGACAAGGCGGCTTCGGCCCAGGGGGGGATAACCCCGTACCTGCCGCTGCCGAGTCTGCCGGGCTTTGCGCCTCCGGCGGCTGCCCCGGCGTCGCCGACGTCTACGTCCCCCTCCAGCGGCGGCGGGAGCCGGTGATGGGCCGCCGCCTGCTGATCGTCATCGCCGTGGTGCTGGTCGCAGTCGGCGTCCTTGCCGACAGCGCGTTCTTCATCGTCGACCAGACCGAATCGGCGCTGGTGCTGCAATTCGGCCAGCCGCGCCGCGAGGTGCGCAGCCCCGGCCTCTGGGTAAAGCGGCCGTTTGTCGAGAATGTCGTGTTTTACGACAACCGGGTGCTCGATTACGAGCCGCCGCCCGAGGAGGTCATCGTTTCCGACCAGAAGCGGCTGGTGGTCGACAGCTATGCTCGCTATCGCATCGTCAATCCGCTCTTGTTCTACCAGACCGTGGGTACCGAGGACGGCGTGCGCGCCCGGCTGTCGGCGATCGTCAACGGCAGCCTGCGCCGCGTGCTCGGCAATGTGACACTGTCCGACATCCTCTCGGTCAAGCGGGCCGGCATCATGATCCAGATCCGCGACGAGGTCGCCGAGGAGGCAAAATCGTTTGGCATCACCGTCGTCGACGTCCGGCTGCGCCGCGCCGACCTGCCCGAAGAGAACAGCGAGGCGATTTATGCGCGCATGAAGTCGGAGCGCCAGCAGCAGGCCTCGCAGTACCGCGGCGAGGGCGCCGAGGCGGCGCAATCGGTGCGCGCCAATGCCGAGCGCGAGCGCACCGTCATCCTTGCCGAGGCGCAGCGCGACGCCCAGCGTGTGCGCGGCGACGGCGACGCACAGGCGATCAAGACCTATGCCGATGCCTTCGGACAGGACAAGGCCTTCTTTGCCTTCTACCGCTCGCTGCAAGCCTACCGCGCGGCGCTCGCCGGCCATGATACGTCATTCGTGCTCAGCCCCGACAACAGCTTTTTCCGCTTCTTCAACGGCTTGTCGGGAACCGGCGCCGCCGGGTCGGCGGTTTCCGCGGCGCCCCAGGCGTCCGCGCCGCCGCACTGAGCGGCGGCGGGTGCCGCTGATCGCGGGAGCCCATGCGCGATCTGCTCACCGCGCTCGCGCTTATCCTGGTGATCGAGGGAATCGCCTACGCGCTGCTGCCGGACCAGATGAAGCGGCTGGCGGCGCGCGCCGCGCGGACGCCGCCCCAGGCGATGCGGGTCGGCGGGCTGATCGCCGCCTGCCTTGGTGTTCTTCTCGTCTGGCTGCTGCGGCGCTGACGCGGCGGCGGTCGGCCGCTTGCGAAGATTTCTGGTTTGCCGGCGGGTTCTCCCGTAATGTTGCCGCTGCAAGGCCGGCGGGGCGGGGCACCTGCCGATGCCTTTTATTCGCGTAAAAAGGGGAGTCGCGGACGGTGTTGCTACCCATGCTGAGTCTGCGGCGCGGCGCCGCGGTCGTGCTGATGCTGATGGCGATGCCGACCGGCATCGCCATTATCGGCGGCAGCAGCGCGGCGGCGCGGCCCGCGCCCGACAGTTTCGCCGATCTTGCCGAAAAGCTGCTGCCCGCGGTGGTCAACATCTCGACCACGCAGACGGTGAAGTCGGAGCAGCACGGCGACAAAGCCAATCCCAACATGCCGCAATTCCCGCCCGGCTCTCCGTTCGAGGAATTCTTCAAGGACTTCTTCAACCGCAATCATCCACAGGGCAACGGTCAGCCGCAGGCCGAGAACCGCAAATCGACCTCGCTCGGCTCCGGCTTTATCGTCGATCCGGCCGGCTACGTCGTCACCAACAACCATGTCATTGCCGATGCCGATTCGATTACCGTCATCCTGCACGACGACACCAACCTGACAGCCGAGGTGGTCGGCCGCGATTCGAAAACCGACATTGCGGTGCTCAAGGTCAAGAGCGACAAGCCGCTGGTCGCGGTTCCCTGGGGCGACAGCGACAAATCGCGCGTCGGCGACTGGGTGCTGGCGATCGGCAACCCGTTCGGCCTCGGCGGCACGGTGACCGCCGGCATCCTGTCGGCGCGCCAGCGCGATATCAATTCCGGCCCCTACGACGACTTCCTGCAGACCGACGCCTCGATCAACCGCGGCAACTCGGGCGGGCCGATGTTCAACATGGACGGCGAGGTGATCGGCATCAACACCGCGATCTATTCGCCGTCGGGCGGCTCGATCGGCATCGGCTTTGCGATCCCCTCGGCGCTGGCGCACGAAGTCGTGTCCGAGCTGATCCACGAGCCCGATCACATCGTCCACCGCGGCTGGCTCGGCGTACGCATCCAGGCGGTGACGGACGAGATTGCCGAAAGCCTCGGTCTCGACAAGGCCCGCGGCGCCCTCGTCGCCAGCGTGACCGACAACGGACCGGCGCAAATGGCGGGCATCCAGCCGGGCGACGTCATTTTGAGCTTCGATGGCAAACCGGTTGCCGATATGCGGCATCTGCCGCGCCTCGTCGCCGAGACGCCGGTCGACAAGGTCGTGCCGGTGAGCGTCTGGCGCAAGCGCCAGGACGCCGCGCTCAAGGTCAAGGTCGGCCGACTGCAGGAAACACAGACGGCCAGCGCCGCCGCCGAGGGGCCGACCAATCCGCCGACCCCAAAAGCCGAGAACGACACGGCCAAGGCGCTCGGCATGACGCTGTCCAACGTTACCGCCGATTTGCGCCAGAAATTCTCGCTCGGCGACGATGCTAAGGGTGTCGTCGTCGTTGACGTGGCCAAGGACAGCCCCGGCGCCGAGAAGGGTTTGCGGCCCGGCGACGTGATCATGGAAGCGGCGCAGGAAGAAGTGCGGAGCGCCAGCCAGGTCGCCGGCAAGGTCGCCGACGCCAAAAAATCCGGCCGCAAGTCGATCCTGCTCTTGGTCCAGCGCCAGGGCGACCTGCGCTTCGTCGCGCTGCGCATCGACCAGGGTTAAGCCCCACTGGCAGCGGCTAACTGCCGACGATCTCCTCCTGCCGGTACCCTTGCGCATAGAGCAGCGCTGTCAGGCCGGCATGGTCGACGCGCCACCGTGCCGTCGTGGCGACCGCCGGCTTTGCACGAAAGGCGACACCGAGCCCTGCCGTTTGCAACATCGGCAGGTCGTTTGCCCCGTCGCCGACCGCCATGGTGTCCTGAAGTTCGAGCCCAAGTTCCGCCGCAAGCGCCAGCAGGGTCGCGCGCTTCGCGGCGGCGCCGATGATGGGCGGCGCGACCGTGCCGGCCAGCTTGCCGTCAGCGAGTTCGAGCCGGTTCGCGACCACCCGGTCGAAGCCGAGCCGCGCGGCAATGGGTTCGGCGAAGACGGTGAATCCGCCCGAGACCAGTGCCGTCGTCACCCCGGCGCGGCGCAGCGTGGCGATCAATTCAGCCGCGCCCGGCGTAAGGCGGATACGCGAGGCCGCCTCGTCGAGCACCGTGACCGGCAAGCCGCGCAGCAGTGCCACCCGCTCGGTCAGCGCGCCGACAAAGTCGGTCTCGCCGTTCATCGCCCGCCGCGTGATCTCGGCGACCGGCGCGCGCAGGCCGAGAAAATCAGCCAGTTCTTCGAGCATTTCGTTTTCGATGATCGTCGATTCGAGGTCGGCGACCAGCAGCCGCTTGCGCCGCCCGGCCGCGGGCTGAACCAGCAGGTCGATCGGCAGCCCAGCAATCGCTGCGCGCGCCGCCGCCTCGCTGTCCGCGGTCCACACAATATCGCAGGCCCGTCCGGGCGCTAGCCAATCGACGCGGCCAAGCGTGCCGGCGACACCGGTGAGCGCCGCGTCGCCATCCGGTTCGGCGATCAGCGTGATGGTCTGCTGCATGACGGTCGTGCGTCCTTCGAGGGCTGCTTCGCAGCTGGCTCACGATGAGGATGCCCGGTGGATGGCACAACGGAAATCCCTCATCCTGAGCGCGCGCGAACCGAGCCGCGAAGGATGCGATGCCGCCGATCCAGCCTCCCGTCATTGTCGTCGCCGGGCCGACCGCGAGCGGCAAGTCGTCGTTGGCTGTGGCGCTGGCCGAACTCTATCGCGGCGTGGTCATCAACGCCGATGCGCTGCAGGTCTATCGCGATCTCCGCATCCTGACCGCGCGGCCCGGGGCGCCCGAGCAGGCGTGCGCGCCGCACCGGCTCTACGGCTATCTCGACGCGGCCGAACGCGGCTCGGCGGCAGAGTGGCGCCGCCGGGCGCTCGCCGAAATCGCGGCGGCTCACCAGGCCGCCCTGTTGCCGATCGTTGTCGGCGGCAGCGGCCTCTATTTGCGTGCGCTGATGCAGGGTCTGGCGCCGGTTCCGGATATCCCGCCCGACATTCGTCAGGAAGCCGCGGAGCTTTACCGGCGCCTCGGCGGAAAGGCGTTTCGCCAACGGCTTGCGGCGCTCGACCCGGCATCGGCCGGACGCCTGCCACCCGGCGATATCACGCGCCTCACCCGCGCCTACGAGGTGGTGCGCGCGACCGGCAGGCCGCTTGCCGCCTGGCGGCGCGACCCGGCGCAGCCGGCGCCGTACCGCTTTGCGACCCTGCTGCTCGCGCCGCCGCGCGCCGCGCTCTACGCCGCGTGCAATGCACGCTTCGCGGCGATGATCGCCGCCGGCGGGCTCGACGAGGCGCGCGCGCTGCTGATGCGCGGCCTCGAGCCCCGACTGCCGGCGATGAAGGCGGTCGGCGTGCCGGAACTGATGCGCCACCTGCGCGGCGCGCTGCCGTTGTCCGAGGCGGTCGCGGCGGCGCAGATGGCGACGCGGCGCTACGCCAAACGGCAGATGACGTGGTTCCGTCATCAGCTCAATGCAGACGTGACCTGCGATGCGCAATATTCGGAAAGTTTTTTGCGCTGCGCACGCCATTTTATTGATCGATTTCTGTTGACCCGCCGACCGTAGCTGGTACGGTGGCCCGACCGCGCCGGCCGTTCCGGCGCGCTTCTTTGTTCGGAGGGAGGGCAGTCATGCCGGCCGAGGCGTTGAGCGGAGCGGACATCGTCATCCGATCGCTGGTCGATCAGGGTGTCGAAGTCGTCTTCGGCTACCCCGGCGGCGCGGTCCTGCCGATCTACGATTCGCTGTTCAAGCAGAACAACCTGCGCCACGTGCTGGTGCGCCAGGAAGGCGGCGCGGTGCACGCGGCGGA
>JAFAWI010000115.1 GCA_019241915.1 Alphaproteobacteria bacterium | reverse complement strand
AAGCCCACCGATACGGTCGGCGACCCTGCGGTGCGCGGATCGGGCGAATCGTAGACCGCTTCGAAATGGCGCAGGTCGCCTTCGATCTCGTAATCGGCGCGCAGGTCGAGCGTGTCGGGGCCGACCGCGGCTACCGCACGACTGTTTTCGAAAGCCTCCACCAGTACCGCCCGGATCATCGCCGGCGTGCGGTCGGCCCAATCCCCGTCGGCCAGATAATCGAGGCCGTTAGCCGCCCGCACCACCGCGATACGCCGCAATTCCAGCCCCTCCGGGGCATAGGGCGCGTCGACCACAATCTGCGCGTCGGTGTGCGGCAGCGGCGCCGGGAAAGTGGCGGGCGCGATCAACTGGAACAGCGGGCGCGGCTCGGCGGTGAACAGTTTCGAACAGCCGCAGAGCGTCACCATGGCGGCGGCAAGCGCGAACGACGCCGACGGAAAGGTGCTTCGGATCATTTGGGTTTATATCCTTCGCGGCGGTCGCCGAAGATCAGCCGGGTCGGGTCGCGCTCGAGCTGCGAGGTCAAGCGGCTGAGACCGGAGACGAACTGGCGCACCTCGCCGACCAGCGCGTCCACGTCGCCCAGCGTGCGCTGACTGAAATTGCGCAGCCCGGGCCGCAATTCGATGACGGCCTGATCGAGCTGCCGGTTGGTATCGGCGAGACCTTTGACCAGCCTGTCGAAATCTGCGAGCGCGGCGCTCACCTGATCCTTGAGGCCGTTGGGCTGGGTGAAGCCCTGGTCGACATCGCTGAACAGCCCCGCCGCCGATTTCAACGCCTGCTGGGCGTCGGCGATCAGCTCGTCGGCGTGCTGCGCGAGGCTGCCGGTCGCGACTTTGAGATTGCCGGTGACTGTCTTCAGGTCGTTGCTGAGAACTTCGACGTTGTCGAGTGTGGCGCTGAACGTCTCGCGGTTGTGGTCGCTCAACAGGTCGTTGACGTGGTCGAGAATGACGTCGAGCTTGTCGAGCAGCTGCGGACCGCGCGCTGCGAGACTGGAAAACGTCGAGCGCCGCGAGCGGATGACCGGATACCGCCCATTGCGCGCTTCCAGCGGCTCCTGGCTCTTGCCCGGCGAGATCAGGATGTAGGAGACACCGCTGAGGATATTGGTCTGCAGTGTCGCAGCGGCGTCTTTCTTGATCTCGATATTGCTCTTGATCTCGGCGGTGATGCGGATCTGCTTGCCTTCGCGGGCGAGTTCTTCCTTATCGGTGACGATCTCGATGTCGGTCACGGTGCCGACCGGAATCCCGTTGTATTCGACGCGCGCGCCGGTGTTGAGCCCGGAGACCGGGCCGTCGAAATAGATGTAATAATGCGCGAACGTGGTGGTGAACTGGGTTCCGGCGAGCCACACCACCGCGACAAACGCGAGGAACAGCGTCGCCAGGACGAACGCGCCTACCGCGACGTAATGGGCTCGTGTCTCCATTTCCCCGTTTTCCTTCGGGCCGACTAACGAACGGCCGGCGCGCGGTCCGCCGCTTCGGCGGGTCTTGCCGCCCGCCCGCGCGGGCCGTGGAAATAGGCATGTATCCAGGGATGGTCGTCGCGCAGATGCTCGTCGAGCGTCGCCACGCGCATCTTCTTGTCGATCAAAACGGCAACGCGGTCGCAGATCGCGAACAGGCTGTCGAGATCGTGCGTCACCAGAAAGACGGTGAGCCCGAGGCTCGACTGCAGATCCTTGATGAGCTGGTCGAACGCCGCCGCGCCGATCGGGTCGAGCCCGGCGGTCGGTTCGTCGAGAAACAGGATTTCCGGGTCGAGCGCCAGGGCCCGCGCGAGGCCGGCGCGCTTGCGCATGCCGCCGGACAGCTGCGCCGGATATTTGTCGGCGGCCTCCGGCGGCAGGCCGACCATGCCGATCTTGCACGCGGCGATTTCGGCCATCAGCCGCTCCGGCAGGTGCAGATCCTCCTTGAGCGGCACCTCGATGTTCTGCGCGACGGTGAGCGAGCTGAACAGCGCCCCGTCCTGGAACAGCACACCCCAATGGGTCTCGAGCTCGCGCTGCTCCTCCTCGGTCATGTGCAGGACGTCGCGGCCGAGCACCTCGATGCTGCCCGAGCGCGGGCGATTGAGGCCGACGACCGTGCGCAGCATGACGGATTTGCCGGCGCCCGAACCGCCGACAATGCCGATCACCTCGCCGCGCCGCACATCGAGATCGACGCCGTCATGGATGACCTGGTTGCCGAAGGCATTGACCAGATTGCGGATGCGGATCACGCAGTCGGTATCGCCGGCCATCGTCAAATCTTCAACATCGAGAAGACGATCGAGAACACGGCATCGGTGACGATGACGAAAAAGATCGATTCGACGACCGATTGGGTGGTGAGCCGACCGACGCTTTCGGCGCTGCGCGTCACGTTGAGGCCTTCGTAACAGCCGACCAGCGAGATGATCGCGGCAAAGAAGGGGGCCTTCAAAACACCGACCCACAGCGTCGACTGGCTGATCGCGGTGTGCAGCTGGGTGAAGAAGTTCGGCGGATTGATGCCGAGCGCCGCCCACGACATCAGTCCGCCGCCGAGGAGGCCCATGAAATCGGCATAGAACACGATCAGCGGCAGCGTGATCCCCAGCCCGAACAGCCGCGGCAGCACCAGCACCTCGACCGGGTCGAGCCCGAGCGTGCGCAGCGCGTCGATCTCCTCGTTGACCTGCATCGTGCCGATCTGCGCGGTGAACGCGCTGCCCGAGCGGCCCGCAATGATGATTGCCGACAGCAGCACTCCGAGCTCGCGCAGCACCGAAATGCCGAGCAGGTTGACCGTATAGATTTCGGCGCCGAAGCGACGCAGCTGGTCGGCACCCTGATAGGCCATCACGACGCCGATCAGGAACGACAGCAGACCGACGATCGGCATCGCGTTGAGCCCCACCACCTCCATCTGTACCAAGGTCGCGATCACGCGCAGCCGGCGCGGCTGCCGGAACAGCCGCATCACCGTAACCGTGACCAGACCGGTAAAGCCGAGAATGTCGTAGACCCGCTGCAGCAGCATGGCCGTGATCCGGCCGAGGCGCTCGAGAAAGCCGACAAAGGTGTGGTGCGCCGGTATCGGGTGCGGCAGCGGCTCCACGACGCCGCGCGAGCGCACCTGTTCGAGCAGCGGCGCAAAGCGCTGCGCCAGGTTGGCGAACTCGACCCGGTTGCCGCGCGCGGCCAGCTCGTGCTCGGTGCGCAGCAGCAGCCAAGCCCCCGCGCTGTCGAGCCGATCGACGCCCGAAAGGTCGAGCGTAACGTGCCGTCCCTGAGGCAATTGCAGGTTGTGCAGGGTGCGGTCGAGCTCCGCGGCGCGCGCCACCAACCACTCGCCTTCGGCGCGTAACACCGTGTCGCCCCGTTCTTCCGATGCCAGGATGGTCGCGGCTGCCGCCATGGTTTTTGCAGGACGAAGGGGGACGCCGGGCTAACCCTTTCCAACTACGCGAAAAGCCGCTATGCCGCAAACGGAAAGCCACGATGCCGGCGCGGAGGCGGGCGCAATGAACCTCAAGGACCACATCCGGTCGATCCCCGATTTTCCCAAGCCCGGGATATTGTTCTACGACATATCGACCTTGCTCGCTCACCCGCAGGCGTGGCGCGCGACGGTAGAGCGGCTCGCCGACGCGGTGCGGCCGCAACGGCCGGATCTGCTGGTCGGTATCGAGTCGCGCGGTTTTCTCGTCGCCGCACCGCTCGCCTATGCGCTCGGCAGCGGCTTCGCGATGGTCCGCAAGCGCGGCAAGCTGCCGGGCAAGACGGTCAGCTTTACCTACGACCTCGAATACGGCAGCGACACGATCGAGATCCAGCACGACGCCGTGGCGCCGGGACAGCGGGTCGTCGTCGTCGACGACCTGATCGCCACGGGCGGCACCACCGAGGCGGCGATCACGCTGGTGCAGCAGCAGGGCGGCGCGGTGGTCGGCGCCGCCTGCATCATCGAGCTGAGTTTTCTGAACGGCCGGGACCGGATTCCGGTGCCCGTAACGGCCATGGTTTCCTACGATTCTTAGGCGAGCCGCGCGAGCTCAGTCGCACGCGCCCGCCGCGCCCACACTCCTGGCGAGGACGGCGTAAACCGGGGCGCCATCCCCTGCCGGGGTGCGATCGAGGCAGCGGATATCGGTCCAGTTGCCGGCCTCGGCGAAGTAGCGCGCGACCAAGCCGAGCTGTCCAGTTTCGTCGAACAGCCGCCAGCAGCCGGTGGCCGGGGTGCACAGACAGCGGTTGGAGAAGGTCACGACCAGCGGCGCGTCCGGTTTCAAGACCCGGCCGATCTCGCGAATGATCTCGGCGGGGCGCCTGAAATGCTGAACGGCGCCGCAGATGGCGGCGCCGTCGAATTCTCCAGTGGCAAAATCGAGCTGCGGATCGCGGTTCAGATCCTGCACCCGCCACTCGTCGAGAAACGGGTTCTCGGCGAGCGTACAGGCATCGGTCCCGAGCCCGACCACGCGGTGGTAATGGATCTCCGGCGGCAGGTGCGACACCCAGCTCGACATCACGTCGAGGATGGCGCCCTTTGGCGGCAGCACTTCGCGGTAGAGCTCGGTGATGGCGGCGAGCGCGGCCGCGTCGACATCGGCAAAACCGTCTATGCCGGGCGCGGCAAAACCCGGGTCGAGCGCGAGCGGCAGCAAGGCGGGGGTCGGCAGCGGCAGCGTCATGGCGGGGGTTTGGTCATCCTATGGGTGAAATAGGAAAAGCCGCGGCGCGGCTCAAGGGCCTCGGGCGATCATTCCGCCACCGCGTCTTCGGCGGGGCTGAACACCAGCCCGAGGTCGCGCGCCACCGCGGGATGCGTGACCTTGCCGCGGCAAATGTTGAGCCCGCTGCGCAGATGCGCATCGTCGCCCAGCGCACGGCGCCAGCCCTTGGTGGCGATCGCCTCGACAAACGGCAGGGTTGCGTTGTTGAGCGCCACCGCCGAGGTGCGCGCCACCGCGCCCGGCATGTTGGTGACGCAGTAATGCACGACGCCTTCCTCGACATAGGTCGGCGCG
>JAFAWI010000010.1 GCA_019241915.1 Alphaproteobacteria bacterium | reverse complement strand
ACGCTGGGCTGACCGAAACGAGCCGCGCAGCGCGGCGGGTCATTTTTCCTGTAAACGCGGCATCAGCTCGACAAAGTTGCAGGGCCGCCAGCGATTGTCGAGCTGGTGGACCAGGATGCCGTCCCAACCGTCGCGGCAGGCGCCGGGGGATCCCGGCAGCGCGAACAGATAGGTGCCGCCGGCGACCCCGGCGGTGGCGCGGCTCTGAATTGTCGAGGTGCCGATCTTCTCGTAGCTCTGCCAGCGGAACAGCTCGCCGAACCCGGCGATCTCCTTCTCGTAGACGCTGTGGAACGCCTCGGGCGTGACGTCGCGGCCGGTGACCCCGGTGCCGCCGGTGGACAAGACCACATCGACCTCCGGATCGGCGATCCACGCCTTGAGCTGTGCGACGATGTCCGCGAATTCGTCCCGCACGATCTTGCGGGCGGCGATCTTGTGCCCGGCCGCCTCGGCCCGTTCCTGCAACGTGTTACCGGAGCGATCGTCGTCAAAGCTGCGCGTGTCGGACACGGTCAGCAGCGCGATGTTGACGGGCAGGAACGGGCGGTCGTGGTTCAATGGCATGGGTCGATTCCTAGCTCAGCTCCGCCAGCTTTGCCTTCAACGCCAGCAGGTCGCGCCATGCTTCGCGCTTGCGCTCGGGGCTGCGCAGCAGGAAGGCCGGGTGAAACATCGGCAGCGTCGGCAACGGAGCGTCGAGGCCGGGCACCGCCAAATCGAACCAGCGGCCACGCAGCCGGGTGATCCCTTCGGCCGTGTCGAGCAGCGTGCTCGCGGCGGTGCCGCCGGCCAGCACCAGCACCTTCGGCCGCGACAACACGATGTGGCGGAAGACGAACGGCAGGCACGCGGCGACCTCCTGCGCGGTCGGCTTGCGGTTGCCGGGCGGGCGCCAGTAGATGACGTTGGTGATTTGCACGCCGCTGCGGTCGAGTCCGATCGCCGCGAGCATGCGGTCCAGGAGTTGCCCAGCACGGCCGACAAAGGGCTTGCCGATGCGGTCTTCGTCGGCGCCCGGCGCCTCGCCGACAATCATCAGCGGGGCGGCTGCGTTGCCGTCCATAAACACAGTGTTGGTCGCCGTGCGCTTCAGCGGACAGGCGTCGAAGCCGGCGATTGCCGCCGCCAGCGCCTCGATCGTCTCGGCCCGGGCGGCAAGCGTACGGGCGGACTGCGCCGGCTCGGCCGCCGATTCAACCAGTGCTCGCGGCGGCGCCACCGCGGCTGCCGGCGGTGGACGACCCGCCGCTGCCGCCGGTGGCTGTGTCGGCTCGCGCTGCGGTGGCGCCAAGTGGTCCACAGGCGTCCAGCCGATCGCCTCGTCAGCGCCCATCTCGATCTGCCACTGCAGCAGCGCCAGCGCCTGCTCGGGAGCGATCGGCGACGTTGCGGGGGCGCCGGAAGATGGCATGGCGCAAGGTTAGCAGGGTTTACCGCGATCGCCATCGGCCATCGCGGCGTCGCGCGGGCCGGGGATCAGCCGGCTTCGCCATCGCGCTCGGCGCGGCCGATGCCGCTCGGTATGCTGTCGCGCCGGCCGCGCTCGCGGCAGCCTGGTGTAAGACGGCCTGGTGTAAGGGAGCATCGCGTATGGCCAAGGAGAAAATCGGTGTCGTCGGCGCCGGGCTGATGGGCGCGGAGATTGCGCTGGTGTTCGCGCTGGCAGGGCACGAAGTGCTGCTCAGCGACACCGGTGAGGCGCAGCTGTCGGCCGCGCTGGAGCGGCTCGGCCGGGTGCTCGACCGCGGCATCCAGCGCGGCACCTACAAGGAAGACGAGAAGCCGCTGGCGCTGTCGCGCATCGCGACGACGGTGGCGCTCGATCTGTTCGCCGATTGCGACTTTGTCACCGAAGCGGTGTTCGAGGACGAGCAGGTCAAGGCCGCGACCTACAAGAAGCTCGATGCGCTGTGCAAACCCGGCTGCATTCTCGCCAGCAACACCTCGACAATCCCGATCTCGACGCTCGCTTCGCATGTCGGCGAGGCGCGGCGGCCAAATTTTATCGGCACGCATTATTTCTCGCCCGCCTCGCGCATGAAGCTGGTCGAGGTGATTCCGGCGTTCGAGACGTCGCAGGCGACCCTCGATACGGCGATGCGGCTGATGCGGCAGAACGACAAGGTTGCGGTCAAGATCAAGGATGTCGCGGGGTTCGCGGTCAACCGCATGTTCCTCATTTTTCTCAACGAGGCGGTGCGGCTGGTCGAGGAGGGGGTGGCGACGCCGGAAGACATCGACACGGCGTGCAGATTGGGGCTCGGCCATCCGATGGGGCCGTTCGAGCTGATGGACGCGACGACCTCTAAATTGTGCCTGCAGGTCTCGGAAATCCTGCACGACGCGTACGGCGAGCGCTTCCGCCCGCCGGCGCTGCTGAAACAACGCGTCAAGGCCGGCTTTGTCGGCGGACGCAACGCCCGCGGCTGGCGAAAATAATGTCGCGGACGCACGTCAATTCCCCTCACCGCCCATCGGCGGGAGAGGGAGGACCGATCGCGCAGCGACGGAAGTGTGCGGTGGGCACCCGCTGGCGCTTCCTCTCCCCAACCCTCTCCGCCCCCAGGGCCGGAGAGGGAGAGGTCTCCGTGTCATGAACCTCGCCGGCAAGACCGTCGTCGTCACCGGGGCCGCGCAGGGGATCGGCACCGCGCTGTGCGAACGTTTCGCAACCGAGGGCGCGCGGACAGTCGTTGCCGCCGACCTCAACGCCGCCGGCGCCGAGGCGGTGGCGGTGCGGATCGGCGGCGTGGCGGTCGCCTGCGACGTGGCGCAGGAGGGGGACGTCCTGCGGCTGATCGAGCAGACCGAAGACCGCGTCGGTCCGATCGACCTGCTCTGCTCGAATGCCGGGATTGCCGTTCTCGACCTCGACTGGGACAACCCGGCGAGCGCCGCCAACGAGGGCTGGGCGCGTAGCTGGGCCGTCAATGTCATGGCGCATGTCTACGCCGCGCGCCATCTGGTGCCGCGCATGAGCGCACGCGGCGGCGGCTATTTCCTCAACACCGTGTCGGCCGCGGGACTGTTGTCGCAGATCGGCAGCGGCCCCTATTCCGCGACCAAGCACGCCGCGCTCGGCTTTGCCGAGAACCTGGCGATCAACGGGCGCGACCGCGGCATCAAGGTTTCGGTGCTATGCCCCGAGGGGGTCGACACCCCGATGCTGCGCAGCATCGACCGCGGTATCCCCGACGGCGACGGCGTCCTCACCCCGGCGGCGGTCGCCGACGCGGTCGTCGCCGGTCTCGCCGCCGAGCGCTTCCTGATCCTGCCGCACCCGCAGGTCGCCACCTATATCCGCCGCAAGGCCGACGACTACGACCGCTGGCTCGCCGGCATGGCGCGGCTGCGGCGCGGGATGTAGGCAACCATTCCGGCCGGAAAGCGTATAAGATCGCGCGCGAGTAGAGGCGTCTTCAGCCGCAACGCGGTGCCCGATGAACGACATCTCCGGTAACCCCGAGCCGCTTCGTCTGCACATCCCGCCGCACCGGCCGCAGCCTGGCGGGCACGCCGACTTCAGCGATCTCCGGCTGCCCCCGGCGGGCAACTTCGCAAAGCCGGCGACCGATGTGCCGTCGGTCGAGACGCATCCGCTGGCGACCGCGCTGATCCGGGTGCTCGACGACGACGAGGGTAAGCCGTCGCGCGCGGTGGGCGAATGGGACCCGCAGCTCGATGCCGAGACGCTGCGCCGCGGGTTGCGCGCGATGATGCTGACCCGCGCCTATGACGACCGCATGTACCGCGCCCAGCGCATCGGCAAGACCTCGTTCTACATGAAATGTACCGGCGAAGAGGCGATCGGCGTCGCCCAGGCGATGGCGCTCGCGCCCGACGACATGCTGTTCGCGACCTACCGCCAGCAGGGCCTGCTGCTCGCGCGCGGGTATCCGCTGCTCGACATGATGTGCCAGATCTATTCGAACGCGCACGACCCGCTGAAGGGCCGCCAGCTGCCGGTGCTCTATTCGTCGCGCGAGTATTCTTTCTTCTCGCTGTCGGGCAATCTGGGCACGCAATTGCCCCAGGCTGTCGGTTGGGCGATGGCCTCGGCCTATAAAGGCGACCGCCGCATCGCCGCCGGCTGGATCGGCGAGGGCGCCACCGCCGAGGCGGATTTTCACCACGCGCTGACCTTTGCCGCCGTGTACCGGGCGCCGGTGGTGCTCAACGTCGTCAACAACCAATGGGCGATCTCGTCGCACCAGGAGGTGGCGGGCGGGGAAGAGGCAACTTTCGCGGCGCGCGCGATCGGCTTCGGGCTCGCCTGCCTGCGCGTGGACGGGAACGATTTCCTCGCAGTCTATGCGGCGACCAGATGGGCCGCCGAGCGGGCCCGCGCCAACCACGGCGCCACCTTGATCGAGCTGTTCACCTACCGCGCGGGTTCGCACTCGACCAGCGACGATCCCACCCGCTACCGGCCGGAGGACGAACCGGCGACCTGGCCGCTCGGCGACCCGATCATCCGGCTCAAGAGGCACCTGATCGCCCTGGGCGAATGGTCCGACGAGCGCCATGCGCAGGCCGAGGCCGAACTTGCCGACATCGTACGCGAGACCAACCGCCAGGCGGAAAAACACGGCACACTGGCGGAAGGCCCGCATTTCAGCGTCA
Source organism: Alphaproteobacteria bacterium (assembly GCA_019241915.1). GTDB lineage: Bacteria > Pseudomonadota > Alphaproteobacteria > ATCC43930 > CGMCC-115725 > DATARH01. The sequence continues at coordinate 352 of JAFAWI010000010.1, read as the reverse complement.
AGACGATGTTCGAGGACGTCTACAAGGAAATGCCATGGCATCTGCGTCGCCAGCGCCAGGAGCTGGGGGTGTAGCAATGCCGACGATGACGATGGTCCAGGCGCTCAATTCGGCCATGGACGTGATGCTGGCGCGCGACCCGAACGTTCTGATCTTTGGCGAGGATGTGGGGTTTTACGGCGGCGTGTTCCGCGTGACCGAGGGGTTGCAGAAAAAACACGGCGAGCAGCGCGTGTTTGACGCGCCGATCGCCGAAGGCGGGCTGATGGGGGTCGCGGTCGGCATGGGCGCCTATGGCCTGCGGCCGATCGTCGAAATCCAGTTCGCCGACTACATCTACCCGGCGACCGAC
>JAFAWI010000654.1 GCA_019241915.1 Alphaproteobacteria bacterium | reverse complement strand
GTACGAGGGGTAATGCGAGAACGGTCCGGTATGGCCAAAGCCGGACGCGGCGGCGTAGATCAGCCGCGGGTAGCGCGGATGGAGCTGCTCCCAGCCGTAGTCAAGCCGCTCCATGGTGCCGGGGCGGAAGTTCTCGACGATGGCGTCGGCCTTGTCGAGCAGCCGCGCGAAAATCTCGCGGTCGCCGGTTGCCTTCAGGTCGAGCGCAATCGACTCCTTGCCCCGGTTGACCGAGGCGAAATAGGTCGATTTTCCGTTGACGAAAGGGCCATATTGGCGGGCGTCGTCGCCGGTTTTTGGCGTCTCGACCTTGATCACGCGCGCGCCCAATTCGGCCAGCAGCAGCGTGCAATAGGGTCCCGCCAGGATGCGGGACAAATCGACGATCGTAATGCCCGAAAGCGGGCCCGGCTGTGCCATGCCGCGAATTCCTTTTGCGCCTGGTCTCGCGCGGTCAATAGCGCAGAGCGCGCAGGGCCGCAATCCGGCTCCCCCATTCGTGCACGCCGCGGCCAAAGCGGGTAGATTGCGGCTTCACGGCACGGCCGCCTGGGTTGCGATGCTTCGGCGCAGCGACGAAATCGAGCAAGGCGAAGCCCGGCGCACCAATGCGTCGATGGGCCTTATCGTCATCCTGCTGCTGGCGATCGCCGGGGTCCTGCTGGTGCGCGAGCTGCGCGAGAAGTCGCGTATCGAGGATTGCCTGATGCAGGGCCGGCGCAATTGCATCCCGATCGAAACGCCCTCGCATCAACCCGGCTAGACCGTGCGATGAACCAGCCAGCCGCCGTTCCGCCCGGCAACCATATCTTCTCCTGCATCGACGGCCACACCTGCGGCAACCCTGTCCGGTTGGTGATCGGCGGCGCCCCGATCCTCAACGGCGCGACCATGAGCGAGCGGCGGCAGGATTTCGTCACCCGGTTCGATTGGGTGCGGCGCTCGCTGATGTTCGAGCCGCGCGGCCACGACGCGATGTCGGGCGCGATCCTTTACCCGCCGACGCGCAAGGATTGCGACATCGCGATCCTCTACATCGAGACCACGGGCTGTCTGCCGATGTGCGGCCACGGCACGATCGGCAGCGTGACGTTTGCGCTGGAGCACGGCCTGGTGGCGCCGCGTCAGGACGGCGTCGTCACGCTCGACGCGCCGGCCGGGCGGGTGACCGCCAGCTTTGTGCGCGACGGCCCGCAGATCGACAGCGTGCGGCTCTACAACGTGTTGAGCTACCTGGCGGCAGCCGCGGTGCCGTTGGCGGTGGAAGGCGTCGGCGAGCTTGTGGTCGACATCGCCTATGGCGGAAATTTCTATGCGATCGTCGAGCCGCAGAAGAATTTTCCGGGGCTCGACGACGTCTCGATCGACTGGCTGCTGCGCTGGAGCCCGCTGGTGCGGCGCGCGGCGAACGCCGCGGCCGACATGGTGCATCCCGGTGACCCCACCATTCGCGGCGTCAGCCACGTGCAATGGACCGGGGCGCCGCGCCATCCGAAAGCGCACGGCCGCAACGCGGTGTTCTATGGCGAACGGGCGATCGACCGTTCGCCCTGCGGCACCGGCACCTCGGCGCGCATGGCCCAGCTCGCGGCGAAAGGGCGGCTCACCATCGGTGACGAGTTTATCCACGAAAGCGTGATCGGCACGCTGTTCGACGGCCGGGTCGAGGCCACGGCGCAGGTCGGCAAGCAAGAAGCGATCGTGCCGAGCGTCGGCGGCTGGGCGCGCATGCACGGTCTCAATACGATCTTTGTCGACAGCCGAGATCCGCTGGCCGCCGGATTTTCGCTGACGTAGCGCCGGGTTCAGCCCTTGACCGCGCCCGAGGTCAGGCCGGCGACATAATGCTCGACAAAGAACGAATAGATGATCGCTACCGGGATCGATCCCAGCAGTGCCGCCGCCATCAGCTGTCCCCAGTAGAACACGTCTCCCTTGATGAGCTCTGAAATCACGCCGACCGGGACCGTACGCACCGATGTCTTGGTCAGGAAGATCAGCGCGTAAAGAAATTCATTTTGCGCCAGGGTGAACGCGAATATCCCGGCCGAGATAAAACCCGGCGTACACAGCGGCAGGAATATCCGCCGCATCGTCTGCAGCCGGCTCGCGCCGTCGATCCGTGCCGCTTCCTCCAACTCCATCGGCACCGTCTTGAAATAGCCGAGCAAGAGCCACGCACAGAACGGCACCAGCATGGTCGGGTAGGTGAGGATCACCGCGGTCAGCGTATTGCCGAGGTCGAGTCGGTTGATCACGTCGGCCAGCGGCAGGAACAGCAACGGCTGCGGCACCAGGTAAACCGCGGCGACGCCGATCGCGATCAGTCCGGCGCCGGGGAAATTGATCCGCGCCAGGGGGTAGGCGAGCATGATGCCGAGCACCAGCGAGATCGCGGTCGACACCACCGCCACCAGCATCGTGTTCCACGTCCACAGCAGGAAGTTGGTGGTGTTGAACAGGTCGACATAGTGCTTCAAGGTCGGCACGTGCACGATCAGCGGGTTGGCGCGCAGACTGTAGAGTTCGGAATTTGGCTTAATCGACGTGATCGCCATCCAGTAGAACGGCAGAAGCGCGACAAACAGAAAGAACAGCACCGGCAGCCAGGTGCGCACCGCACGCTCGATCCGACCGTGACCGGTGATCACGATTTCTTCCGCAGATACAGCGAGATGGCGACGATCAGCACGGCCAGCGCCGGCAGCATCGCCAGCGCCACCGCGGCGCCAAGGCCGAGCTGGCCGCTGCCCATGCCGATGTCGAACGCGTAGGTCGCGAACAGTGCCGTCGCGTTTTGCGGTCCGCCATGCGTCAGCACATAGACCAGTTGGAAGTCGGCGAAGGTAAAGATCACCGAGAACAGCGTGACGATCAGGATGATCGGCTGGAGCAGCGGCAGCGTGACATAGCGGAAGCGGTGCCAGCCGCTGGCGCCGTCGATTGTCGCGGCCTCGTAAAGCTCGGTCGGCACGGTCTGCAATCCGGCGAGCAGCGTGATCCCGTAGAACGGCAGCCCGCGCCAGGTATTGATGACGATGATCGAGATCATCGCCAGGACCGGATTGCCGAGCCAGGATGGGCCCGGCTTCGGCCAACCGAACTCCATGAGCACGCGGTTCACGACGCTGAACGCCGGATCCAGCATCCACATGAAGGCCACCGTCGACAGCACTGTCGGCACGATAAACGGCAGCAGCATCAGCGCGCGGATGATGTTCTTGAACTTGAAGTGCTGGTTCATCGCCAGCGCGAGGCACAGCCCGCCGATCATCTTCAGAATCGTTGCGACGATCGTGTAGACGAAGGTATTGCGCACGACCTGCCAGAACACTGGGTCGTGGGCCTCCTTGATAAAGTTCTGCAGCCCGACAAAGGTCCCGGGCTGCGCCACCGGCCGGTTTTCGAGGCTCAAAAAGATGCCGTAGAAGAACGGATAGCCGACCAGAGCGGCGATAAAAAGGATCGGCGGCGCCATCATCAGCCAGCTGAAGACAGCGCCGCGATCGAGCCATTCGCCCAGCGAAAACGGCCGCCGCGGCCGCGGCACGATGCCGGCCAGTTCCTCGGCGCGAACGGCCATCCCGCGGACCAGGCTCAGGCGGACTTATAGATTTCCTTGAGCTGCGCCTCGGCGGTCTTGATCACGTCCTTGGTCGTGCTGCCGCTGCACGCCTTTGCGAACATATCGACGACGACGTATTTCGCGACGCTTTCCGCCAGGCGCCGGTCGGGCGGCGCCGGCCAGCCGGGCAGATGCGCGGTCGCCATCGCATCGCGGTAGGGTTTGTTGCGTGGCTCGACATCCCACATCTTCGCATTGTCGTAGCCCTTCAGCACCGGCTGGTAATAGCTGTCGGCCGACGCATACCAGGCCCCGAGCTGCTTCTCGTCCATCAGCCATTTGAGAAAATCGTGCGCCGCCTGTTTCTGCGGCGAGAAGTTGAAGATGCCATGGCTGATCGAGTTCATCAGGTGGAACCGGCCCTTGGGCCCCTGCGGGTTTTGCGCCTGGTCGGTCACCTTGGCGATCTCGGGGAAATCGCGCTTGGCAAGCCACAGGATGCTCTCGGCATTGTTGGTGCACGAGATTTGCTCGGCGTACCATGCCTTGTTGTTGCTGACGTCGGTCCACGACAGGACGTCGTCGAACATGCAGTCCTTAAAGAACTTGCGGGCGAAATCGACCGCCTTCGCGGTCTCGTCGGAATCGATGACGACGGTCTTGCCGTCCTTTTCAACCTCGTGCCCACCAAACGACCACAGCAGCGGGTAGAGCCAGCCGTGGTTGTCGCCAAAGCCATGGCCTAGTTCGAAGCCGAACGGATGATCCTTCGCCTTGAGCTTTTTGCCGACCTCATAAAGCTCTTCCCAGGTGTCGGGGAATTGTTTGACACCCACCTCGGCGAACCAGTCGGTGCGCCAATTCATCAGCTGGCCGATATTGCAGAACGGTACCGCTTTCCATTTGCCGTCGACCGTGCCGGCTTCCTTGCCGACGTCGTACCAGCCGCCCTGCTTCGTCCCTACGTCCTCGGCGATGTCGCTCACATCGAGCAGTTTGTCCTGGTAGAGGAACGGGAACAGCAGCGCGAGCATGCTGATATCGGCACCCGAGCCGGTCTCGATAACCGTGCTGTCGCGCGCCGGCAGGCTGCCGACGCTGGTGATCTCATAGATGACCTTGACGCCGGTTTCCTTCTCGTAATTCGGCGCCAGCGTGTTCTGGAAGAATTCGTC
>JAFAWI010000638.1 GCA_019241915.1 Alphaproteobacteria bacterium | reverse complement strand
GGACGACGAAATACGGTATCCGGGTCCCGTCGGCCGAAGTGGCGTCAAACTGCTCGACGGCGGCGCCGGACGCATCGAACCGTGCCGGCATCGCCTTGACCGGCTCGGCGGTGCCGGCCGCGAGATCGGCAAGATACAGCGTGTTGGGCAGCAGGTAGCTGGCGACGTCGAGAAACGCCTGCTCGGCGGTGTCGCTGGTCGAGACCAGCGACACCGACGCATTGTCCGGCAGCGGCAGTGGCGTCGCCTGCCACCGGCCCTCGGCAAAGCGGTACGAGATCGCGCGGCCCTGGACGTTGCGGTAGACCGTAACCAGCAGCCGCGACCGGGTCGTCGCGACGTGCTCGACCGTTTCGCGCGGCGCGGGCGAATAGACGATCTGCGGGTCGATCGCGTCGGGAGCGGCGCGGGCAGCGTCGAGGTCGAACGAAATGAGCGCGCCGGCGGGATACGTCGTGCCACGCCACGCCCACGCTCCGTCGAGGGTGAACAGCACCTGGCCGGAGACAAAGCCGCGGAGCTGCGACTTGAGCGGGATCGGCAGGCGAACCGGCGCGGCCGGCCCGAGCAGCCAGGTTTCGGATTCGAAAAACGTCAGCGCGCGAAACACCAGCGTGCCGCGCACCGTGCCGTCCGGATCGCGCAGCACGACGGGCCGCACGTTGACATCGTCGGCGATCCCGCGAAACACCTCCTCGGCCGTGGCGAGCGGCGTGCCGCGCCGCCAGCGCTTGACGATGTACGGATAGCCCGAAGCGGTCAGCGTCCCCGGCCCCCAGTCGCGGCCCACCAGCAGCGTGTCGGCGTCGACCCAGGCGGCGCTCTGCTTGCCCTCGGAGAGGAAGAAGCCGTTGTCGACAAAGCGGCCGGCGACGGTGTCGAACTCGCGCGTCTCCGACGCATCCTTGCCGCCGTCGGACAAGCCGACCAGCGCCAGCCGGTCGTCCGGCGGCAGTGCGTGCGCGCCGTGATAGACCCAGTTCCGGCCCTCGGCGGCGGCCAGCGCATCGATGTCGAGGATTGTCTGCCAGGCCGGCTCGGCGGTCCGGTACGAAGCGAGCGTCGTCTTGCGCCACACGCCTCGCACGTGGCTCGAATCCTGCCAGAAATTGGCCAACTCTCGGCCGAAGAAGCTCGGATAGGGGATGCGGTCCCCGGCGGTGATGATCTTCAAGGCGCTGTCGTAGAGCGCCTGGTAGCGCGGGTCGGCCTCGAGCAGCGCCAGCGTGCGCGCATTCTGCTCGCGCACCCAGCCGAGCGCTTTGTCGCTGTCGACGTCCTCAAGCCACCGGAAAGGGTCCGTCTCGGCCATCGTTCGGTCCGCCTTGCAAATCTTAAACAGCTTGCACGGATGCGATGCGTGCATCCATGTCGGTCAACACGCGGTCAGAGAAAAACGGTGCTTCGCCGGTCAGCTCGGCCAAGTCCAGGTTGTGCCGCGCGGCACCGGGCATTGCGCCGCGTGTCGCGCGCCCGCAAACTGGCCACCACAAGAGGACGGAAGCAAGAGGACGATGGGTGGCATGTCGGCAAACCGCTGGTGGGTCGTCGGCCGGCACGACACTGGCGCCGATCGCGGGCGCTGGGCCGATCGACGCCTTTTGCTCTGGCCCCGTTGATGCCAAAGCATCGCCTGATCGTCGTCGATCCGGGGCATTTTCATGCCGCGCTGGCGCAGAAGGAGATGTACGGCAATGTCGACCCCGCGGTGCATGTCTACGCACCGGTCGGCCCGGACCTGGTCGATTACCTGACGCGGATCGCGCGCTTTAACACCCGCACCGACACGCCGACGCACTGGCGGCTCGAAATTCACGCCGGCACCGATTTCCTCGGCCGGTTGGTGCACGAGAAGCCGGGCGACGCGGCAATCTTCGCCGGCCGCAACGACCAGAAGATCGGCATGATCGGCAAGGCGATCGAGGCCGGGCTGCACGTGCTGTCGGACAAGCCGATGATCATCCGCCGCAGCGATCTGCCGGCGCTCGAGGCGGTGCTCGCAACCGCGGCGAAACAAAGGCTGGTCGTGCTCGACATGATGGGCGGGCGCGCCGAGATCACCCGCTCGTTGACCCGCGAGCTGCACGACGACCCCGAGATTTTCGGCGAGCAGCTCGCCGGCACGCCGGCGGAGCCGGCGGTCGCGATGACCAGCGTGCACCATCTGATGAAGATCGTGTCCGGCGTGCCGAACCCGCGGCCGCCCTGGTATTTCGACATTCGCCAGCAGGGCGATGCACTGGCCGATATCGGCACACATCTCGTCGACCGCGTGCACACGACCCTGTTCCCCGGCGACGCGCTCGACTGGCGGCGCGACATCGCGATCGGCGCCCTGAAGCGCTGGCCGACGATGATGGACCTCGCCCAGTTCCGCCAGGTGACCGGCGAGATGGACTGGCCCGAGTATCTCGGCGAGGCGGTCGCCGGCGGCACGCTCGCCTATCAGTGCAACGTCAATCTCGGCTATGCGGTGCGCGGCATCCATGTCGGGCTCGACATGGTGTGGGACTGGCTGGAGCCGGTCGGCGGCGGCGACATCCACACCGAGACCTGGCGCGGCGGCCGCGCCCGGATCGAACTGCGCCACGGCCCCGACGAAGGATGGAAACCGCAGCTCTACGTCGTGCCGCTTGCCGATATCCGCACCGCTTTGGAGCGGCGCATCGCGGCGCTGGCGGCGTCGTATGACGGGCTTCGCGTCGAACAGCGCGGCGGCGAGTGGCGCATCGTCATCCCGGACGCACTGCGCATCGGCCACGACGCGCATTTCCGCGAGCTGACCAAGGGCTTTCTCGCACAGATCGAGGCGCCCGGCGCGCTGCCGCCCGAAACCCACGCCAACCTGCTGGCGAAATACTTTGTCACCACCGCGGCCGAGGCCGCTTGTTCGGCCGGCGGCTCGCCGGCCTGAGCGTCATCGGCTATCGTTTCACCGTTGCACACGCAGAGGAGCGCGCGCCATGCCGGTCACCCACGTTCGCGGCGTCGACATCCGCTACGAAATCCTCGGCGACCGCGGGCCGTTTATCGCGCTCCAGCCGGGCGGTCGGCGCGGGCTTGTCGGGGTCAAGCCGCTCGGCGAGAAGATCGCCGAGGCCGGGTTCCGCGTGATCGTCTACGACCGGCGCAACACCGGCGCGTCGAGCGTCAAGATCGAGGGCGACAGCGAGAACGAGGTGTGGGCCGATGACCTGCACGCGCTGCTCGGCCAACTCGACGCGCTCCCGGCCTATGTCGGCGGCAGCTCGTCGGGGTGCCGGCTGGCGATGGTCATGACGCTGCGCCATCCGGAGGCGGTGCGCGGGCTGCTGCTGTGGCGCGTCACCGGAGGCCAATACGCGGCGCAGCATCTGGCCAACCAGTACTACACCTCGCACATCGACGCGGCGACGCGCGGCGGCATGGCCGCAGTGTGCGCGATGGAGCATTGGAGCGAGGTCATCGCGGCCAACCCGGCGAGCCGGGAGGCGCTGATAGCGATGGAGGCGCAGGACTTCATCGCCCGCATGACCCGGTGGCGCGACAGCTTCAACGCCGGCTCCGAGCAGGCCGTCATCGGCCTTTCGCCGGCGGATCTGCGCGCGATGACGGTGCCGGCCTGCGTGATCCCGGGCAACGACCGCGTCCATCCGCGGTACCCCGGCCAGGCGGCGCATCGGCTGATGCCGAACAGCGAGTACCACGAAGTCTTCGCCGAGGACCGCATGGACGTCGATGTCGCGTTCGAGGACTGGGAGAAAAAAGAAGGGCTGCTCGCCGCGCTGTTCATCGACTTCCTGCGCCGCCAGCAGCGCCGCTGATTGCCGCTTATTTGTCGAGCCACCAAGGCTCCTCCCCCGCCAGGCGGGGGGGGGCATGCGCAGCATGGTGTAGGCGCACGCGGGGTGACCATGATGGCCCGATCCGGCTCGCTACGCGCGCCGCCTCCCCGTTTGCGAGGCAGGAACCGCGAGGAGGGAGGCCCGGGCGCGGGAGTAGCACCTAACCTTCGAGCTCCTGCACGATTTCGAGCACGGCGCGGCGGCGCTTGACGCGGTCTTGCCAGACGCGGTCGAAATCTTCGACCAGCGGCTTGATCGCGTCGGAGGTCTGGACCGCTTCGGCGGCCTCCGCCGACTCGAACTCGTAAAACGCGACATGCACCGCCGGGTCGGTGCGGCTCCAGCAGCGCCAGGCGCGTCGCGCCTCAAAGACGCGCAACGCCCAGGGCAAATGGTCCGTCTCATACCAGTGGTCGAAGCGCGCGCGGTCGGCCTCCGGCACTTCCGCGCGCACCGCCAGGTAGGCCTTCGCCATCTCAATCCCCGTCGAGCGTAAAGCCGACCTTCAGGGTCACCTGGAAATGCTGGATCTTGTTGTTCTGGATGTGGCCGCGGGTCTCCACCACTTCGAACCAGCGCAGCTCGCGCAGCGTCTTTGAGGCACGCGTGATCGCCATGTGGATCGCATCGTCGATGCTTTTTTCGGACGAGCCGACAATCTGGATGACGCGGTAGATGTGTTCGTCCATGGCCGTTCTCCGGGCGAATGGTGGGGGAAGGCGGTTGAAACCGCGATGACGTAGCTTGAACGGCTGGTTGACGGCAACGATCCCCTAATCGGCGCCGGCGGGTGCGGCATCGAGCAAGGCGCGCAGTTGCGCCGCCAGTTCGGCTTTGTTGTAGGGCTTGCCGACAAATCCCGCGCGACAGTCGGCATCGAACCCGGCCGGCAGCCGCATTTCGGTGTAACCCGATGTGTAGAGGACCGCGAGACCCGGACGCCGCCGCCGCGCCAGCCCCGCGAGCTCCTCGCCGCAGAGCCCGCCCGGCAGCACCATGTCGGTGAACAGCAGATCGATGCGGCCATTGCCTTCGAGGATCGGCAGCGCTGCCTCGGCGCTTTCGGCTGCGATCGGGCGGTAGCCCAGATCGGCCACCATCTTGGCGACGGCGGTTCGCACAAGCGGCGCGTCCTCGACCACGAGCACGGTTTCGCCGTTGCCGCGCGCCAGCGGGGGCGTTTGCCGCACGATCGGCGGGGTGTCGCCAAAGCGGGGCAGAAACAGCTGCACGGTCGTGCCGCAGCCGGGTTCGCTGTCGACCCGCGCCTGACCGCCGGATTGCCTGGCGAAACCGTAGACCTGGCTGAGCCCCAAGCCGCTGTGCTCGGTCCCGCTTTTGGTCGTGAAGAACGGGTCAAAGACGCGTTCGACGACATCGGCGGTCATCCCCTGGCCGGTATCGCTGACGGCGACGAGCACATAACGGCCGGCGGCGACACCGGGATGCAGGGCGGCGTAGGCAGCGTCGAAGGTCACGTCGGCCGAGCCGATCGTCAGCCGTCCGCCCTCTGGCATTGCGTCGCGCGCGTTGAGCGCGAGGTTGATGAGCGCGGTTTCGAACTGGTTGCGGTCAGCCAGCAGCAGCCCGCAATTGCGGCCGAGCCGCGTCTCGATCTCGATGGTCGCGGGCACCGCACGGCGCATCATCAGCTGCGTCGCGCGGACCGCCTGGTTGACGTCAAACGTGGTGGGCGACAGCGGCTGCCGGCGCGCAAACGTCAGCAGATGGCCGATCAGGCTGTGCGCCTGGTCGATCGCCTGCCGCGCGCCGTCGAACAGCGAGCAGGTCGAGGGACCGGGCGGCACCTCCTCGGCCAGCGACTCGAGGTTGAAGTTGATAGCGAGCAGAAGGTTGTTGAAATCGTGCGCAATCCCACCGGTGATCTGCCCGAGCGCATCCATTTTCTGGGCATGGCGCAGCCGCTCCTCGAAGCGTATCGGTGGCAGCGGTTTGAATTGCAGCACCGCGCCAGGCTGCTGCGCCAGTGCGGTTGCGATAGCATTGCCGTCGTACACGGTCGAGTCCAGTTAACACGTATCGAGTGTATTTTACACCGTACGCGGCAGAGCTTGACCAATCGTTATCTTGATTGGGTTGCGCCTCATGCCGCGGCAGGCCGGCCGTTTGCAGCTTTTTAACCTTGCCGCCGTAGCCTTGCTCGTGGCCGGGCCTTTGCCGCCGGCCATTCGCGGCTGCGGGTGATGCGTGAGAATACTGCTCGCCGACGATCATCATCTGGTGCGCGAGGCGATCGCCAGCTATCTGACCCGCGCCGCCTCGGACATCGTCTGCGTCGAAGCGTCGGATTTCCAACAGGTGCGTGAACGGCTTGCCGGCGACGACCGCTTCGAGTTGGTGATTCTCGACTATCGGATGCCCGGGATGAACGGCTTGGCCGGCCTCGACGAGGTCAGACAGATGCTGCCGCGGGCGCCGGTGGCGATCATGTCCGGCGCGATGGATCCCGCCGAGGCGGAACGCGCGCTCCAACGCGGCGCCGCGGGCGTCATCATGAAAAGCCTGCGCGGCACGGCGCTGCTCACGGCGCTGCGGCTGATCGCCGCCGGCGAGACCTATGTGCCGCGGGCGGTGGTGACCGCGCTGCCCGGCCGCCGCCCGGCCCGGCAATCGTTCGACAACCTCACACCGCGCGAACTCGACTGCATCGAGCAAGTCGTGCGCGGACTGCCGAACCGCGAGATCGCCGATCGGCTGGCGATCTCCGAAGTCACCGTAAAACTTCACCTTAACAGCGCGTTCAAGAAGATGGGCGCGCGCAACCGCTCCGATGCGGTTCGCATTGCGATGCTGCACGGAATGAGCGGACTGTAGAAGGGGTATCAGCATGGCGTCGGTGTTGGTGATCGACGACGACCCGGTAATCCGCGAGGTCGTTCAGCGTATTCTCGATGCGGACGGCATTTCGGTGTCGACGGTCGGCGACGCGCAGACCGGGCTCAGCCGCTATGCCGAAGAAAAATCCGATCTGGTCATTGTCGATATCCTGATGCCCGGCAAGGAAGGGATCGCCACCATTCTCGAATTGCGCGAAGCGGATCCGGACGCGCGCATTCTGGCGATGACGGGCGGCGGCAATTTTGGTGCGCCGGAGCTGTTGCGCATCGCCGAATTGCTCGGCGCCGACAACACGCTGAGAAAGCCGTTCGCACCGTCCGAGCTGCGCGCGGCAGTCCAGCGCTGCCTCGCAGCGAGCTCGGCAGAAACCTAGTTTCGGGCAGCGCGGACCCTATACGAAAGGCGTAATCGACAGCGTTTCGAATGGGGCCCGCCCGGCTGCGGGCGAGGCCCGCCCGGCCTATGGTCGGCGCCATGACCCTCGTTCTTGTCGTTGCGGGCGACCCCGCCATCCGTCTCGCGGTGCGCCAGACGCTGGAGCCGGCAGGGTTTGCCGTGGCCGTCCCGGGCACGGCCGGCACCAGGCAGCCCTTTGCGATCGTGATCGCCGAGCCGACAGCGACGGCGCTGGCGGCGCTGCGCCGGCGCTACCCGGCCGCGGCCGTGCTCGCCGTCGGCGGGCGTTCTGGCGCCGCCTTGGGCGCCCTCGCTGGCGTGGTCGAGCCGCCGCTCACCCCGAGCCGGCTTCTCGGCGCGGTGCGGCTGTGCCTCGCCCGCCGCGACGCCACCACGGCACGGCGGCGGCGCTCAGGGCAACGGCCGCGCCGGCCAACCTGAATATCGTGTCGAACGCCTCGGCGAACGCGGTGTTGTCGCCGCGGCCGCCGGCGCTCAGGTCGAACAGCAAGGTGAGCAACGCGGCGCCGGTGACCGTGCCGATCGTGCGCGTGAGGATCGCCAGGCTGCCGGCGACCCCGCGGTCGGCAAGCGGCGACGAGCGAATGACGATGTCGGTGTAGGCGACCTGGAACAGCCCGACCCCGATCCCCTGGACCGACAGGATCAGCGCCATCGCCGGGGCGGCGATGCCGGGACGCCACAACCCGATCAGGGCCAAGCCGCCGCCTGTCACCAGCAGTCCGATCGCCGCGACGCGCTCGGCCGCGACGCGGGCGACCAGCCGCCCGGCCAGCGGCGAAGTCAGCGCCATCGCGGTCGAGCCGGTCGCCAGCACCAGACCCGCGAGCCCCAGCGGTATCGCGCTGAAACGGGCAAAGAAATAGGGCACGAACAGCAGCACCGAAAACGTCGCAAGGTTCATTACCACGAAGACGAGGTTGATCGCGGTAAACCCGAGGTCGCGAAACAGCTCGATGCGGATGATCGGCTGCGCCGCACGCCGCTCCCACAACGCGAAGAGGGCGACGAGAGCGGCCGCCAGCGCGAGCAGGACGGGCGACCCGCCGCCGAGCCGCGAGATCGCGTTGATCCCGAACAGCAGAGAGGTCAGCGCTAGCGCCAGCAGCATCGCCCCGGCGATGTCGAAGCGCTGGCCGCGGCCGGTGACGCCGGGCGGCAGGCCGCGCAGGAACAGCAGGCTCGTCAGCGCGATCGGCGCGCGAAACCAGAACACCGCCGGCCAGCCCCACTGCGCGACCAAGGCCCCGCCGATCAGCGGCCCCGAGGCCGAACCGAGCGCGAAGATCAGCGTAAACATGCCGACCGCGTAGCTCCGACGCTCTTCTGGGTAGAGACCGGTCACCAGCGCCGGAGCGCAGCTGATTGCCAGCCCCGCGCCGATGCCTTGCAGGAAACGGAAAAACAGCAGCCAGCCGAAACTCGGCGACGCGGCGCACAACAGGTAAGCGACGACGCTCCACGCGAGACCGGCCCGAAAAACGCGGGCATGGCCGGCGATATCCCCAATGCGTCCAAACGCCAGCATCAGCGCGGCATAAGTGAGCGTGTAGCAGATGACGACCCATTGGATCATGCCCATCGGCAGCCCGAAGCTGCCGGTGATGTCGGGGAAGCTGATGTTTACCGCGGTGTCGAGCGGCACGATCGACATGCCAAGGCCGATCATGGCGAGGCGAAGCCGGTGCGCGGCTCCGACCGGGCGCGGTACGACGATGTCATGCGCTGCTGGCGCCACGGCGTAGACTCGCGGTGGGACGGGTATCCAACTTAGCGCGAACCGCACCGCTCGCGCTAAGTTGATTGCCCGCGCGATGCGCAGGGCACATCTACCGTCGGGCGACAACCGCCACGAGGAAGACGCGTGAGCGATAAGAGCGACCGGCCCGCACTTGCGGTTCACGGCGGCGCCGGCACGTTGCGGCGCGGCGCGATGACCCCGGCGGCAGAGGCGGGCTATCGCGCCGGGCTCGCGGGCGCGCTCCGTGCGGGCCATGCCGTGCTCGCCGGCGGCGGAGCCGCGCTCGATGCCGTCACCGCCGCGGTCTGCGC
>JAFAWI010000555.1 GCA_019241915.1 Alphaproteobacteria bacterium | reverse complement strand
CTGGCCGAGGAGCTGGCCATGCTGGACTGCCTCTCCAACGGCCGGCTGATCGCCGGGGTCGCCAGAGGCGCGCCGCGCGAATACCGCGCCCAGGGCATCCCCATGAGCGAGTCCCGCGCCCGCTTCGAGGAGGGCTACGAGGTCCTCCGCCGCGCCTGGACCGAGGACGTGTTCAGGTTCAAGGGGCAGTTCCACAGCTACGACGACGTCGCCATCTGGCCGCGGCCCGTGCAGCGGCCGCACCCGCCGATCTGGGTCCCGATCGTCGGCAGCCAGGAGTCGATCGAGTTCGCCGGCAGGCACAATCTGCCGATCACCCCAGGGCTCGGCCGCGCCCGCGGACTGCGCGACGACATCATCCGCTTCTACGCGAAGTGCCTGGCCAATGCCGGGCACCGCATCACGCCGGACCATCTGTCACTCGGCATTACCGCCTATGTCGCGGATTCGAAGGCGCAGGCCTTGCGCGAATACGGGCCGCACATCCTTTATTTCAACCGCACCCTGTTCAGCCACGGCAACTTCACCGAGACCGAGATGCAGCGGCAGACCGGCTATTCGTCGCAAGCCTCTACCGATTACGTGCGGCCCGAAAACCTGCGCGCCGCGGCCAATCTGCGCTCCGAATTCCGCAACCTGACGATGGAGCAGCTCGAAGAGCAGGCCGAGCACATGCCGCTGGGCACCGCCGACGAGGTCATCCAGCGCATTATCGATGCCGCCGACAGCGCCGGCGCCAACCAGGTGCAACTCGCGCTCAACCGCGGGGCGCTGCCGCACGACCTGTTCATGGCGCAGATCGAGCGTTTCGCGCGCGAGGTGCTGCCGGCGCTGCAGGCACACGAGGTCAAGACCGTCCCCGCCGCCGAAGAAGTGCTGGCCTAGCCGCATGACCGCGGCGCCGAACGGGCTCGGCGTGTCGAGCATCCCCAGCATCTTTTCGATCCCTCGTATCGCGCAGGCGCTCGACCCCGATGGCAGCCCGACGGGGGATCGGGTCGAGCGGCGGCTGGACCGCTTTGTCGCGGACTTCCTGTGGGACGCTCGCCCCATGCGATCCGAGCGTACCAACGAAACGCTGTATTGACGTGGCTTCCGAGCGCGCGTTACCGCTGACCCAAAAACTGGCGCGGTTGATTGAGCTCTCGGCCGACGAAGCCGCCGTGCTGGCCGAATTTCAGGGCAACCCGCGCCGCATCGCACGCGGCCGCGAGATCGTCGTCGAAGGCCGCAAATACGACCAGCTACTGGTGCTGCTCGACGGCATGGCGGTGCGCTACCGGGTGCTGCAGGACGGCCGGCGGCAGATTCTCAACATCGCCTTGCCGGGCGACTTGATCGGGTTTCCCGGCTGCTTTTTCGAACATGCGCTTTATTCGATCTCGGCGCTTGGCGAATGTACCGTCTCGCCGCTGCCATTCGCAGGTATCCTGGCCCTGTTCGAGACCAGACCGCGGCTCGCGGCGGCGATCTTCTGGTCGCTGTCGTGCGAGACCGCGCTCTACGCCGAGCATCTGATCGATGTCGGCCGCCGCTCGGCCATCGAACGGGTCGCCCATTTCCTGCTCGAAATGCAGACCCGGCTGCAGGCGATCGGTCTCGCCGGCGACGATTCCTACCGCCTGCCGCTGACGCAAGAGCTGCTGGCCGACGCGCTGGGGCTGAGCGTCCAGTACGTCAACCAGACGCTGCGCCAGCTGCGCGAGGAAAACCTCGTCATCGTCGAGCGCCAGCAGGTGACGATCCTCGATTACGACGCCCTCGCGGCGCTCGCCGACTTCGAGCGCACCTATATCAACCGGTTCCGGATCGCCGAATTCGCCGCAGCAACCTGACCCCCCGCATTCGCGGGCTTGCTCTATATTAATCTGCTGGATTAAGGACTGACGCGCGGAGCGGCGGATAATTGCGCTGCGGGACCAAAAATCATGGCCGGACAGCAAGACGCCGGCCTCGATCAGGGAGGATTCACGATGACGGCAGCCGATGTCGCGCTGGCACCGCTCTCCGACAGCGAGCACCGCGCCGAATTGCGCAAGGCGGTCATCGCCAGCACGGTCGGCACGACGATCGAGTGGTACGATTTCCTGCTCTACAGCGTCGTCACGCCGCTGGTGTTCGGCAAGCTGTTCTTCCCGCACTCCGATCCGCTGATCGGCGTGCTCGAGGCGTTTTCGATCTACTTTGTCGGCTTTGTCGGCCGGCCGATCGGCGCCTTCATCTTCGGCCATTTCGGCGACCGCATGGGTCGCAAGGCGGCGTTGATCGCCACATTGCTGATCACCGGGCTCGCGACGTTCGCGGTCGGGTTTGTGCCGGGCTACGATTCGATCGGCATCTGGGGCGCGGTCTTGTTGACCGCGATCCGCATGATCCAAGGCATCGGGGTCGGCGGCGAATGGGGCGGCTCGGTGCTGTTCGCGATGGAGTGGGCGCGGACCAACAAGAACCGCGGCTTTATCACCTCGTGGCCGCAATTCGGCGGTCCGGCCGGGCTGTTCCTCGCCAACATGGCCGTGCTGATCGGCAGCGCGATTGCCGGCGACCAGTTCTTTGCCTGGGGCTGGCGCATCCCGTTCTGGCTCAGCATCATCATGGTCGCGATCGGCCTCTATATTCGCCTCGGCATTCTCGAGACGCCGGTATTCCGCAAGATCGTCGCCGAGGAGCGGGTCGAGCGCGTGCCGGCTCTTGAGGTGATGAAGCGCCAGCCGAAACAGGTCTTTCTGTCGATGTTCGCGCGCAGCGCGGAGCAGGGACCCGCCTACATCTACCTGGCCTTCGTCTTCGCGTACAACAACCAGGTCATGCACATGTCGCGCGACTTTGTGCTGACCTCGCTGATCTGCGCCGGGCTGTTGTCGTTTGTGTCGATCCCACTGTCAGGGGCGCTCAGCGACCGCTTTGGCCGCAAGCGCGTCTATATCATCGGCTCGATCCTTACCGGAATTTACGGATTCATCTATTTCGGGCTGCTGAACTCGCTGGTCCCGGCGCTGATCGTCGTCGGCATCATCGTGTCGTTTATCCCGCACGACATCATGTACGGGCCGCAGGCCGCGCTGATCGCGGAGGGGTTTACGCCGCGTCTGCGCTATAGCGGCTGCTCGATCGGCTATCAGCTCGCCTCGCTTACCGCGGGCGGTCCGGCGCCGATCATCGCGACCGCATTGTTCGCCGCCTATCATTCCAGCGTCGCGATTGCGGGTTACATCGCGGTCATGGCCATCGTCAGCATCGTCGCGACCGCGCTGATGCCCGATTACACCGGCAAGGACATTTCGGCAGAGAGTGCCTGAAACGAGCGCGGACGGGGCCGGGTCGGATGCGCGGTAGCGGGCCGCCCGACCCGGGGGTGGCGCGCTTAGGCGCCGCAAACCAGGCGGGCAACGGCGCCGGCTTCCGGCGCCGTCGCGCGGGCCTCTATCGAGGCTTGGTTGCGATAGAGTTGTACGGTGCCGCGCGGGCGGCGGATCGATCGTGGCCGATTGGCGTTGGCTCGGGCAGTTAGGAAAACCCCAGCTGCCGCTTGCGCCATGCCGCCATCCGATCGTCCGAAGCAGAAGCCGCTCGCCAGCCGGAAGGGATCGCTGGTCCTGCGGCTCGACCGCGCGGCAGGTGAATTGAACCCGTTTCTGGTGGTTCTGGCAATCGGGCTGCTGATTCTCAACGTTACGCTTTACCTCGGCATGGCCGCGGCGCGTCAGCCCGACGCCTGGAACCAGCCGCACACAGCAGGTCTCGCCGGTACCGCCGCCGCGGCAGCGATGCCGGCCCCCGATCCGCAAGTTCCCCGCCACTGACCCGGCCTCACAGCGGCAGCGGCCGGCTGGCGCCGGCACGCCGCGCGGCCTAGCACGCTGCGCGGCGCTGCGGCTATGCTGGGCCAAACCTCGGCAGCGCGGACTCACACCATGGACGGCAGCACGATCGACCTCGACGCGTTCGGCATCGGCCAGCCGGTACGGCGGCGGGAAGACAGACGCTTCATTACCGGCGCCGGCCGCTTTACCGACGACATTAACGTCCCGCGCCAGGCATACGGCTACGTTCTGCGCTCGCCGCATGCGCATGCCCGCATCCGAAGCATCGACACGAGCGCCGCCGCCGCGGCGCCGGGCGTACTTGCGGTCTACACCATCGCGGACCTCGACGCCGACGGTCTGCATGAGATTCCGACCCAAGCCAAAGTGCCCGGCTGCAACGGCAGCGAGATGTTCGCGCCAACCCGGCCGATCCTGGCGCGCGGTGTCGTGCGTTATGTCGGCAACCCGGTCGCCTTTGTCGTCGCCGAGAGCTCGGCTGCGGCACAGGATGCCGCCGAGCTGATCGAGATCGCGTACGAGACGCTGCCTGCGGTCACGGATCCATCGTCGGCGCTCGCACCGGATGCCGCGCTGCTCTACCCCGAACACGGCTCCAATCTCTGCGTACACTGGGAGAGCCACGACGGCAGCGCGGTCGAGGCCGCCTTCGCCGACGCCGCCCAGGTCGTGCGTCTCGATTTCGTCAACAACCGCGTGGTCGGCAGCCCGATGGAGCCGCGCGTCGCGATCGGCGAGTGGGACGAGGCCGACCAACGCTATACGCTGACTTCGCCGACCCAGGGCGTCATCCGGGTGCAGAACTCGCTGGTCAACAACGTCTTCAAAATTCCGAAGGAGAAGCTGCGCGTGATCTCGCCCGATGTCGGCGGCGGGTTCGGTCTGCGCGGCAAGACGTTCCCGGAATCGGCGCTGGTGCTGTTCGCGGCGCGGCGCCTGAAACGTCCGGTGAAGTGGCTGGCCGACCGGCAGGAAACGTTTTTGTGCGATGTCCACGGTCGCGACCACGTCACCCATGGCGAGATGGCGTTCGATGCCGGCGGCCGCATCCTCGGCCTCAGGATGCGCACGCTGGCGAACGCCGGCGCCTATCTGTCCGACAACGGCCCGCGGGTCCACACGATGGCCGGAGCGCGCATCGCCGGCACCGTCTACGACGTGCCGGCGCTGCAGCTTTCGGTGCAGGTGGTGTTTACCAACACCGTCCCGGTCTGCGCCTATCGCGGCGCCGGTCGTCCCGAGATCTGCTACCAGATGGAGCGGATGCTCGACCAGGGCGCCGCGGCGCTCGGCCTCGGGCGCGACGAGATCCGCCGGCGCAATTTCATCCGGCCGGAGCAGCTGCCGTACAAAAACCAGATCGGCATGGTCATCGATTCCGGCCGTTTCCGCGAGACGATGGAGAAGTCGCTGGCGCAGAGCGATTGGGCCGGCTTTGCGCGCCGTCGCGAGACTGCGCGGGCGCGGCATCGGCTGCGCGGCATCGGCCTCGGCTATTACATCGAAGCCTCCGGCGGGCAGCCGACCGAACAGGCGGCGGTGAAAGTAACACCGGAAGGCCGGGTCGAACTGACGATGGGGACGTTCAGCCACGGCCAGGGCCACGAGACGGCATTCTCGCAGATCGTCGCGCAAAAGCTTAGTATCCCGTTCGAGCTTATCGACTTCCGCCAGGGCGACACCGAGTTCGTCAAAAATGGCAACGGCACTGGCGGATCGCGCTCGTCGCAGATGGGCGGGGTCGCCGCGGCGCGCGCCTGCGACCAGGTGATCGAGAAGGCAAAGCGGATCG
>JAFAWI010000447.1 GCA_019241915.1 Alphaproteobacteria bacterium | reverse complement strand
TGCCCGGCCCGCGGGTCCATATCGAGGGGCGGCCGGTCGGGCCGCTTTCCGGTCTGACCTTTGCGGCAAAGGACCTGTTCGATGTGGCGGGCCACCCGACCGGCGGCGGCAACCCCGACTGGGCGCGCTCGAATCCGGTGCCAACGTGGCATGCCTGGGCCGTGCAGCGGCTGCTCGGCGCCGGCGCGACATTGATCGGCAAGACGATCACCGACGAGGTCTCGCTCGGCATTGTCGGCGAGAATGCTTTTTACGGAACACCCGTCAATCCGCGCGCGCCGGGGCGGGTGCCCGGCGGCTCCTCATCGGGCTCGGCCGCCGCAGTCGCTGCCGGGATTTGCGATACGGCCCTTGGCACCGACACCGGCGGCTCGGTTCGCGTGCCGGCGAGCTTTTGCGGGCTTTACGGCATCCGGCCGACGCATGGCCGGCTTCCCGTCGCGGGGATGATGCCGCAGGCACCGAGCTCCGACACCACCGGCTGGTTCGCGCGCGATGCCGCCACCTTCGCCAAAGTGGCGAGCGTCATGCTCGACGAGCCGATCCCGTCGGCGCTGCCCGACCGGCTGATCGTCGCAGTCGATGCCTTTGCGTTTGCCGATCCGGAAGTCGGCGCCGCCTTGCAGCCGACGGTCGAGCGGCTGCGAGCAATGGTCGGCGAGGCGCGCGAGGAGGTCATGGCGCCGGCAGGCATCGTACAGTGGGCGCGGGCGCAGCGCACTCTGCAGCCCTCCGAGGCCTGGCTGACCTTCAAGGATTGGATCGAGCGCGACAACCCGCGCTTCGCTTACAGCGTCGCACGAAATTTGTTTACGGGATCGCAAATTCCCGAGAGCGAGCGTCAATGGGCCCAATTGGTGCGCCTGGAGGCGCGCGGCCGGATGCGCCATTTGCTGTCGCCGGGCGCCATCCTCTGCCTCCCGACGACGCCATTCCCGGCGCCCAAGCGCGGCGAGCCGCTCTCGGTCGCAAGCGCCCTGCGCGACCGCATCCTGTGTCTGTGCGCCCATGGCGGGCTCACCGGAGTGCCGCAAGTAAATATTCCCGGCGGCGAGGTTGACGGCTTGCCGGTCGGCCTATCGATCGTCGGCGGGGCCGGCAGCGATGCGGCGCTCATTGCGGTCGCGCTGAGGTTCACCGCAATGTGATCAACTTTCCTTTGGTTTGCCCCAGA
The DNA here is from genome assembly GCA_019241915.1 of Alphaproteobacteria bacterium. Taxonomy (GTDB): domain Bacteria; phylum Pseudomonadota; class Alphaproteobacteria; order ATCC43930; family CGMCC-115725; genus DATARH01. The sequence goes on along the minus strand of JAFAWI010000447.1, from coordinate 1,085 downwards.
GTAGGCTGCTAAAGTTAAAATTGGGTCGGGTGTCAGAGAACGACACTTCTAGGGAGGAAACCATGCGTCGATACGATGTCACAGCATCTGCCTTGGCTGCCGCCGTTGTTGCTTTCTTGGCAAGTTATGCGATCGCGGAGGAGTTTACCGCGCACTTGAAGGGGTTCAACGAAATCGGATCGATACCGACTACGATCACCATCCCGGCTACCACTCCCCCTACCAGCGTTTCCACCGGCTACACCGGCGCGGTCCTTTCCGACGGCACGGGGACGGCAAAGCTCGATCTCGACAAAGAGGCCGGCACCATCGACTACACGTTGACCTACTCGAACGTTGGCACTACGCCGCCGCAAACGGGGATGGTGTCACAGGCTCACATCCATTTTGGTAAGTCGCACGACTCCGGCGGCATCCTCGTGTTCTTCTGCACAAACCTGGGGAACGGCCCCACAGGGGTCATGACGCAGTCATGCCCCGCGAATAGCGGCACCGTGACAGGCACGTGGACAAAGGCCAACGTCGCGGCGATCCCCGGGCAGAATGTTGCAGCCGGCGACTTCGACGCGCTGGTCGACGCGCTCGAATCCAATACCGCCTATGCCAATATCCACACGACACCCCTACCGGGGGGCACAAACACAGCCTATCCAGGGGGCGAGATCCGCGGGCAGGTTCATGCGGTAGAAAAGGACCACGACCACGACCAAAATCACCGATAACGGGCGAGCGATCCATCTGCAAGGATGACGCGGCAACGAGCTTGATGAACCGCTTCGCCAGGCGGTGACGTCGAGCCAGGCTCTAGTAGGTAGCGCCCTCGCCGATATCGGTGAACCGGTCGGCAGACTGCATATTGACCCTCCCGGCCAATGTCTCGCCACTGGGGCGTTGTCCCGCGACCAGCACCGCGCCGGGCTGGATTTCGTCGCTGATTTTAAGCACGAAGCCCGACAGACCGCGTGAAATAAATCCGCGGATATTTCCGATCAGAAATATGCGCCGGCTCGACAGCGCTGCTGCGGTCCTGTACCGTGTCGAACAAAACATAAACGGAGCGCGGCATGACGCGAGCATCAATCCAA
>JAFAWI010000220.1 GCA_019241915.1 Alphaproteobacteria bacterium | reverse complement strand
TCATCAAGGCTGACGGCGGGCCGATCAAAACGCCACGCTCGTTGGACCGTTGCCGCTCGCAAACGGCCGCCAATCGGCTAAAACACCCGCGGGAAGCCGTTGGAGAGCGACGTTGGAGCTGTTCGATCTGAGCGGGCGGGTTGCCGTCGTCACCGGTGGCAATGGCGGGATCGGCCTTGGCATGGCGAAGGGATTGGCCGGCGCCGGCGCCGCCGTGGTTGTGGCTGCGCGCAATGCCGAAAAGTCCGCAGCGGCCGTGGCGGCGCTGGAAGGTCTCGGCGCGAGGAGCAGCTTCGCGCCGCTCGACGTCGCCGATCCGCCATCGTGCCGGGCGATGGTGGACCGGGTGCTCGACCGTTACGGGCGGCTCGACATCCTGGTCAACAACGCCGGGATGTCGATCCGCAAGCCGCCCGAGAGCTACGAACTCGGCGAATGGCGTCAGGTAATCGACACCAATCTCAACGGTGTGTTCGTGCTGTGCCAGGCGGCATACGCGCCGATGAAGCGGCAAGGCGGCGGCAAGATCGTCAATATCGGCTCGATGATGTCGATCTTTGGCGGGGCCTATGCCGCGCCGTACTCGACCAGCAAGGGCGGCATCGTTCAGCTGTCGAAATCGCTGGCCACCGCCTGGGCCAAGGACAACATCCAGGTCAACGCGGTGCTGCCCGGCTGGATCGACACCGAGCTGACGCGCAACGCGCGCGATCAGGTGGCCGGGCTCAACGAGCGGGTGCTTGCCCGCACCCCGGCCGGACGCTGGGGCGTGCCCGAGGACCTTTCGGGCATCGCCGTGTTTCTTGCCAGCGCAGCGTCGGACTTTGTGACCGGCGCCGCGATCCCGGTCGATGGCGGCTATGCCTCCGAGTTCTAGTTCTCGACGGGCCGCATGTGCTCGCGGTCGGGCTTGCTCCAGACGCCGCTGAAGGTGACGAGCGTGCCGCTCACGGGCCGCATCTGACGCAGACATTGGTCGCGATCGCTGGCAAGGAAGCGCATGAAGGCGGGATTGCGCGCCTGGCACAGCTTCAGCGCCTGGCGCTGCTCGATGGTCTCGACGTCGCGTCCGAACACGTCGCCGATCCCGTGCGGGAAGGTGGCGGCGGTCGCGGTGACCAGCGCGGCGGCGCCCAGCGCCACCTTGGTGATGAGCCTCATCGTCGTTCTCCGCAAAATCGGCATCGGCGAAACTGCCGTGCCGCCTTCCGCTCAAGCGACGTGCCAAAGCTCAAATATCTATCGAATTTGAGGGGTTTCCTTGTGAGATAAGGTTAATGCAGAAGGCGATTGTCTGTCGCAATCGCAAATTGCGACGACATTTGCGTCGCGTATCGCTTGATTTTTATTGAATCCTCTTCGGTCTAGTTTTTGCCGTCGTCGGATTTTGCGTTCGGCGGGTGCAGACGAAGGCCGCTCAAAACGGCGACGGCTTGCTGCGGCTCGGTCCAAGCGACCGCGGGGTCACTACCGGCAGTAACGCCGTTCTCATCGACTTTGAACGCGATCATCGCCGCGGCGGCCGCGGGCCGCGCGGAACAAGTCAGCTTGGCATCGAGCCGGCAGATGAAATCGTTGCCGTTGACCTCTTTGGCGGTGATGCCGCCGCCCGGGCAGGTAATCGCTCCCTCGACCCGCAACTCGCCGCCGCTGGTCAGCTGGTAGTGGTAGCTCTCGCCGAAATTGCACGGCTTGCCCATCACGATCAGGCCGGCGAGCGCGTGCCGGGCATAGACGCCGGCGGCGGCGTCGACCGTATTGGTCTTGACGACGCCCTGGCTGTTGGCCGGCAACGCGGCGCCCAGCAGCAGCAGTGCAACGGTCAAGCGGCGGTGCTGCACGGGGGGATCACAGCCCCAGATAAAATTTCCGCACCAGCTCGTTATTGTTGAGCTCATTGGCATTGCGGCCCTCAAACGCAATCTGGCCATGGACGATCACATAGCCGCGGTCGGCGATGCGCACCGCCTGGTTGAAGTTCTGCTCGGCCATCAGCACGGTCAGCTCGTATCTTTCCTTCAGCTCCTTGATCTTGTCGATGGTGCGGCTGACCAGGATCGGGGCGAGGCCGACCGACGGCTCGTCGATCAACAGGATGCGCGGCGCCGACATCAGCGCGCGCGCCAGCGCCAGCATCTGCTGCTCGCCGCCCGACATGCTGCCCGCCATCTGGCGCCGGCGCTCCTGCAATACCGGGAAGGTGGCGTAGGAGGATTCAAGATTGCGCTGCAGCTCGCTGCGGGCGGTTCGGCGGAATGCGCCGAGCAGCAGGTTCTCCTCGACCGTCAGCTTGGGGAAGAGCCGGCGGCCTTCGGGGACGAGGCCGATACCGAGATCGACGATCTGCTCGGTGGAGCGGCCGACCAGGTCGAACCGCTCGCCGTCGATCTCGGCGACGATGCTGCCCGAGGAGGGCCGCAGCATGCCCATAATGCATTTCATCAACGTCGACTTGCCGTTGCCGTTGGTGCCGAGCAGCGCCACGGTCTCGGCCGGCGACACCGCCAGCGAGACGTCCTCGATCACCCGCACCGAGCCGTAGCCGGCGTTGATGCCGGACAGGGTCAGGCTACTGGGCATGGGATCTCGCTATTCGCCAAGGTATGCCCTTTCCACCTCGGGGTTGCGGATTGCCTCCTGCGGAGGTCCGTCGGCG
>JAFAWI010000162.1 GCA_019241915.1 Alphaproteobacteria bacterium | reverse complement strand
CGACTGTGGCGGACACGGGTCGCGCTCCGTTTGAGGGTGAACGGAACGGCGACGTTAAGAAGCGCGCGGTGCGCTGTCGCTAACCTATGTTGCGCTGCGGGCAATTGTGCCCGATCAATGGTCGCCAAGGGTTGCGGCCGCCGCTTCGTGTTCCGGCGGCTCGCCCGGTTCGGCGGTATGGGTAAGAAAGGTCTGCAGCACCGTCAGCTGCTCGTCGGCCTCGGCTTTGAGCCGGGTCCAGTAGGCGACGCCGTGGCTGCGGCCTGCCGCCTTGGCTTCGCCGATCATCCGGCGGCACAGCGCGGTGCGCTCGCTGAGGACGCGGATCGCCACCATGATGGCTCGCTCGACGTCGTCGAGCTGGTGCACCAGCAACTCGTCGGCGCTGAAGCGGTGGCCGGTGTGGCAGCGGTAGGCGAGGACCCCTGTGCCCGGGATCTCGCGCACGGCGCCGCCACATTCGGGGCAGGTCAGCGCGATCGGCGTGTCCATATCCATCTCGTGGCTCGCAGGCTGAGCGGCGGTTGCGGAAACCGGGAGGGCGGCGTCCAGCAGATGCACCAGCAGCGCGCCGAGTTCTCCCGCGGTGACGACGTGATCGACTTTCAGCGTGCGCAAGGCGGTTTGCGGCATCTCCGGGAACAGCGCGTCCGCCGGGTCCTGCACCGCAGCGATGCCGCCCGACCGCTTGATGGCTTCCAGACCGACCGCGCCGTCGCTGCCGGTGCCGCTCAGCACGATGCCGACAACGCGGGCGCCATAGGCCAACGCCGCGGTACGAAACAGCGGGTCGATCGCCGGGCGGGTAAAATGCTCACGCGGCAGCGCGCTCAGCAGCACACGGCCGCCGGCGATGACCATGTGGCGGTCGGGCGGCGCGATATAAATGCGACCCGGGCAGATCGGCTCCTCGTGCCGCGCGTGCAGGGCCTCGAAAGGGCCGGCGCGGGTCAGCAATTCGGGCAGTTGGCTGGGGTTGGCCCCGATATGCGAGACAAAGAACAGCGCGCCGCGATAGTCGGGGGGCAGGCCGGCCACCAGCTCGATCATCGCGTCCAGTGCGCCGGCGGAGCCGCCGATCGCGACGATGTCGCGCCCGTGCCGCTGCCGGTTGTTCTTGTTGTTTGAGCCGCCATTTGCCGGCATGCGCGCTCCTGACGGGGCAGCCCCGGTGCCGATCCGATGCCGCGGCGCCGTCTGCCCCTCGGCGGCGATGACCGCCGTTGCCTTCACCAACGGGACGAGCGGGCGGGCCGTTCCTCCCGTTGTTCGTTTGCCGCCTGCGGGACGGGTGCGGTTAAGACAAGGATGATGCCCACAAAGCTCCGGGGTCCTCGCGTGCCGTTACAAAGTAACAAAGTGCTGCGGCCGGTCAGTTTTGGCGATAGTGAAGAAGAACACAAGACGGCGATAAGCTGCGGCGTCGTTCGAACAATCAGGCGATTTTTGGCGTCGCAGACGGCCTATGAGCGATTTCTTCCTGAAATTCGGGATCGGTTATTCAATTTGGGGGGTTGATAGAGGTTAAAAGGGCAGGTGTTAAGGAGCTGAGTGTGTTGCCGGAAGTCGAGCGCGCCTGCGTGCTGGAGCTGCAGGACCGGATGATCGACCTGTTGGTCGAGCAGGACGAGGCGGAGAGCCGTGGCGACAAGCGTCTCGCGGGCGAGCTGCAACGCCGGATCGACGGCCTGAGCGTCGCCTGCCGGGAAATCCGGCGCGAGCGCAAAGACCGCTAACCGATCTCCAGCGCGAGCCTGTGGGGGGCGACCGACAGCCCGGCCGCGACTGCGCGCAGCCCGTCGAGGTCGAGGATGATCACGACCTGGCGATCGACGTGCAGCAGGCGCTCTTCGCGCAACCGCCGCAAGGTGCGGCTGACATGCACCATGGTCAGCCCGAGATGGTCGGCGACCTGCTCCTGCGTCAGCGGCAGGTTGAAGGTCGGCCGCGCGATCAGCTCGCGACGCCTCAGCCGCTGATAAACGCCGAGCACAAACGTCGCGATACGCTCGCGGGCGTCGAGCCGGGTGATGGCGATCGTATGGCTGTCACAGCGGGCGCGCGTTTCGGCCATCAGCGCCAGAGCGTGCAGCGCGATCGAAGGGCTGGCCGCCATCAGGTCGCGCAGCGCCGGCGGGCTCAGGCTGCGGTAGCCCAGCATATTGGCGGCGATCACATCGTGCGTCGCTCGGCCGAGGATCGCATGGTCGAGACCGGCGACATCGCCCGGCAGCAGAATATCGACGATGGCGCGCCGTCCATCGGGCAAGCTGAATGCCCGGTAGGCGAAGCCGCGGTCGAGCATGAAGACTGGCGGGTCACGAGTTTCGGCGCCAACGAGCATGGTGCCCCGGTCGGCGCTGCGGCGGGGCGCCTCGCGAAACGCCTGACGCAGCTGTCGGCCGCCGGCAAGCACGTCTTCGGTGGCGCCGGCGGCAAAGGTGACGCCACCCAGGCCCTCAAGCAAGCTGTCCGTGCGGTTTTCCATGACATAACCCCCCCCCCGCGATTTCGGGCGTCCGGCCGGCGCTGGTGAGGGGCGGCGGCCTCTAACTTAAAACGACGAGAGTTGCTGCGGTTCCCTCAGCCGACGGCGCCGGCAAAATTTAATTTAGGTTAGCGCGCGCGGTTTCCGGTGGCGGCATCATAGCACAATGGACGAAGCCAACGAACGGTTGCGCCGCCGCACGGCGCTCTACCGCCAGCGATTGCGCCCCGGCACCGACGCGGTGCATACCGCGGAATACCTGCGCCTGCTGCAATACGAAATCGCCGGGACCGCGCCCCCCGAGACGCCGCACGACCTCGAGAATCTGGGGCCGGCCTATCTGCGCGCCCGCGCCCAGCATTACCGGGACCTCGCGACGCACCAGCGCGACCGCCAGCGGCAGCGGCTGTTCCGCGAGCTCGCCGCATCGTTCGAAAAAGACGCCGCGCGACGCGAAAAGCGCGACTGACGGCGCCGGCGCGGCGGAACCCGCCGCGATACCGTGGCCCGCGTGGTGGATGGCGCTGCGCTTATCGACCCTGCGAGTGGGTAGGGCGGGTTAGCGCAGCGTAACCTGCCTAGGCTTGAATGCCCAGGAAGGCGGATCAGTCAGTGCAGGCTGATCCGCCTTTCTTTTTTGGAGCGGCGGC
>JAFAWI010000085.1 GCA_019241915.1 Alphaproteobacteria bacterium | reverse complement strand
AAGCTGCTGCGCACCACATTGGCGGATCTCGTCCAGCAGCGGGGCTCGTGAGATGGATGGGGCGAGCGCCGACGACCGGATGCCGCCGTCGCCGTGTCTCGGCATTTGCCTGATGGACCCGGCGACGCGGCAATACCGCGGCTGTCTGCGTACGGTTGACGAGATCGCGCGCTGGTACGACGCGAGTCCCGACGAGAAGCGGGCGATTCTCGCCGCGCTCGCCGAGCGCGGTGCGGCGGGGGCAAAGCGCGATGTCTAGGTCGCGAAATAAGCTCTTGCCGTTATTCCCGCGAAAGCGGAAACCCAGGGCCGGGCGTTGTACCATTCGTCCGCGTTGTACCATTCGCCCCGGGGCCCCCGCTTGCGCGGGGGTGATGATTTTGATGCTTGGACTGCCGGCGTGCACCGGGACCGGGGCTGGCGGGTGGGCGAAGGCGGGGGCGGACGAGGCGCAGACCGCCGCCGCGTATCGCGAATGCGCGGCGCTGACCGATGCGGCCACCCGCACCGATGTGCGGATCGACCAGGACATCGCGGCCAGCCGGGCCAGCGACCTGCAGCGCGCCGCGATCGTGCGCGCGCAGTCGGAGCGCATCCACGCCGACAATGGCGAGCGGGCCGAGGCAATCCTCGGCGCCTGCATGCAGGGCAAGGGGTTCAGCCGCAATGCGAAATAAAGCAAAGCCGGGGACGCAACGATGAGCGCGTTGCATGCCCTTGCCCTTGCCGTGCTCCAAGGCATTACCGAGCTGTTTCCGATTTCGAGCCTTGGGCATGCGGTGATCGTGCCGCCGCTGCTCGGCTGGTCGTCGATCGACCAGCACTCGCCCGAATTCCTGCCGTTCATCGTCGTGCTGCATGTCGGCACCGCGGTGGCGCTGCTGCTCTATTTCTGGCGCGATTGGGCGGCGATCGTCAGCGGCATATTGAACCGTGGTGGCGGCGCGGCGAAGTCCGATGCGTGGAACGCGCTCGGCCTGATCGTCGTCGCAACGCTGCCGGCGGTGGTGGTCGGGCTGCTGTTCGAAAAGCTGGTGCGCGGCTTGTTTGCCTCGCCGCTGATTGCGGCACTGTTCCTGATCGCCAACGGCTTTCTGCTGCTGCTCGGCGAATGGCTGCGGCAGCGCGAGGTGGCGCCGTCGCAGCCGGGCGGCGAGCGGCCGATCGCCGCTTTCGGCTGGCGCGGGGCGCTCGCGGTCGGGTTCTGGCAGTGCGCCGCGTTTCTCCCCGGCGTGTCGCGCTCGGGAGCGGCGATGGTCGGCGGGCTGGTCAGCGGTCTGCACCACACCGAGGCGGCGCATTTCTCGTTCCTCCCTGCGACGCCGATCATCACCGGAGCCGCGCTGCTCGAAATCCCCAAGCTGATAGCGTTGCCCGGCTACGGGCTGAGCGGGCTTGTGCTGCTGTCGGGGATTGCCGCCGGCGTCACCGCCTATCTCAGCACCTGGTTCCTGATGCGCTATTTCCGGCGCCACGATTTTGACAACGCGCTGGTGCCGTTCGCGATCTATTGCTGGATCGCCGGCGCCGCAGCGACGGCATTCTTTGTGCTCTGAACAGAGGGGTCAGAATGGCCGGCCGGGGACGTGCTCCGGCGCCATCGCGCGCTGCCGCAGGTATTGCGCGAGGCTGTGCATCATCGACTGGTGGATGTCTTCGACGACCCCGTAATTCTCGGCGGCCACATGCAGCACCACATCGGCGAGCGCCTTGCTGCGCCCGCCCGAGAAGCCGGTCATCGCGATCGACTTGACGTCGTGGCCGCGGGCCCAGTCGATCGCGCGCACGATGTTTTCGGAGTTGCCCGAGCTGCTGATCGTCATCAGCACGTCGCCTGGCTGTGCCAGCGTCCGCAGCTGATAGGCAAAGATCTCGGCATAGTCGATATCGTTGGCGATTGCGGTGATCAGTTCGAGATGCGAGGCGAGGCTGACGATTTTCGGGCGCAGCGCGGTGTCGGTTTGGATGCCCTTGAGGAAGTCGCACAGCAGGTGGCCGGAAATCGCGGCGGAGCCGCCATTGCCGCACGCGTAGACCGTCCGCCCGGCGCGGATCGCGTCGTCGAGCAGCGCGGCGGCACGGTCGACGGCGGCGAGGTCGACGCTCGCCCAGGCGCGCGCGCTCTCGTCGCGATAAGCTGCGATATAGGCGCCGGCGCTGGGGTAGGTTCTGTCGGGGAAGCTCATGGCGATGGCGGCCGCGCCTTGGTTGACACTCGCGGCTTGCCTCTATCATGGTTGCCGTCCCTTTTCAGCCAATATCGGGTCGCCGCATGACCTCTGCCGATCTTGCCCGGACGATCGACGCCGCCTGGGAGGCGCGCGACGGAATCTCGACCGCGACGGGGGGCGAATACCGCGACGCGGTCGAGACTGCGCTCGAGGGTATGGACTCCGGTGAACTGCGTGTCGCCGAGAAACAAGGCGGGCGCTGGCAGGTGCATCAATGGCTCAAAAAGGCGGTGCTGCTGTCGTTCCGGCTCAACGACATGGAGGAGGTGCCGGGCGGGCCCGGCGGCGCCAAATGGTGGGACAAGGTGCCGTCGAAATTCGCCGGCTGGGGGCCGAACCGGTTTCGCGAGGCGGGGTTCCGCGCGGTACCGGGCGCGATCGTGCGCCGCTCGGCCTATATCGCACCCAACGTCGTGCTGATGCCGAGTTTTGTCAATGTCGGCGCCCATGTCGGCAGCGGCACGATGGTCGATACTTGGGCGACGGTCGGCTCCTGCGCGCAGATCGGCAAAAACTGTCACCTGTCGGGCGGGGTCGGGATCGGCGGCGTGCTGGAGCCGCTGCAGGCGGAACCGGTGATCGTCGAGGACGATTGCTTTATCGGCGCGCGCAGCGAGGTGGTGGAGGGGGTCATCGTCGAGAAGGGCGCGGTGCTGGCGATGGGCACCTTCATCAGCTCGACGACCAAAATCGTCAACCGCGACACCGGCGAGATCATCACCGGCCGGGTGCCGGCCTATTCGGTGGTGGTGCCGGGGTCGCTGCCGGGAAAGCCGCTGCCCAACGGACAGCCCGGGCCGAGCCTTTATTGCGCCGTCATTGTCAAGCAGGTCGACGAGCAGACCCGCGCCAAGACCTCGATCAACGAGCTGCTGCGGGATTGAGCGCCAAACTCCAATGCCAGCGATGTGCCGGCCCTTCACCCGCTTCCGGGCTTCGCCCTTCAGCACCCTCTCCCCGTGGCCACCGGGAGAGGGAGGGGCCCGCGCGCAGCGCGGCAGGGTGAGGGGCGGGGACGGTAACGTCGCCGGCCTGGGCGAGCGCTGACATGACCGCCATCGATCCTGCCCTGCTCGCCGCTGAGCTGATCCGGCGGCCATCGGTCACGCCGAAGGACGAGGGCGCGCTGGAGGTGGTCGCGCGGACGCTCGAAGGGCTGGGCTTTGTCTGCCATCGGTTGATCTTTGAGGAGACCGGCACCGACCCGGTCGCCAATCTCTACGCGCGCAAGGGAACGGGCGCGCCGAACCTCTGTTTCGCCGGCCATACCGATGTCGTGCCGGTCGGGGCGGCCAACCAGTGGTCGTTCGAGCCGTTTGGCGCGGTGCTCAAGGACGGCGTGCTGTGCGGCCGCGGCGCGGTCGACATGAAAGGGGCGATCGCGGCCTTTGTCGCCGCGGCTGAGGCGTTTCTTGCGCGGCGCGGTGACGATTTTCCCGGGTCGATCAGCCTGCTGCTGACCGGTGACGAGGAGGGGGTCGCGATCAACGGCACGAAGAAGGTGCTGCAATGGCTGGCCGAGCGCGGCGAGCGGATCGATGCCTGCGTCGTCGGCGAACCGACCTCGGCGACCCAGCTAGGCGACATGATCAAGATCGGCCGGCGCGGCAGCATGACCGGCCGGCTCACGGTCGCGGGCGTCCAGGGGCATGTTGCCTATCCGCACCTCGCCGATAACGCCGCGCACCGCCTGGTCGGTCTGCTCGCGGCGCTGACGGCGCGGCCGCTCGACGAGGGCACCGAGCACTTCCAGGCGTCGGGGCTGCAGGTGACCACGATCGATATCGGCAACCCCGCGACCAACGTCATCCCGGGCGCGGCCAAGGCGACGTTCAACATCCGTTTTAACGACCTGTGGACGAGCGCCAAGCTGAAGCAATGGGTCGCGGCGGCGCTCGATGCGGTCGGCAGCGCCTATGCGCTGGCGTGGGAGGTCAGCGGCGAATCGTTCCTGGTGCCGCCCGGCCGGGTCAGCGATTGCCTGAGCGGCGCGATCTATGAGATGACCGGGCTCACGCCCGAGCTCAGCACCACCGGCGGCACGTCCGACGCGCGCTTTATCCACGCCTATTGCCCGGTTGCGGAGTTCGGGCTGGTCGGGCAGACCATGCACAAAGTCGACGAGCGGGTCGAGGTGGCCGACATCACTCAGCTGGCCGCGATCTACCGCGGTTTTCTCGACCGCTTCTTCGGCAACGCCGGGCCGGACAAAGCTTGAGGCGCGGGTGACGTCAGCCTGGGCCGAGGCGCGGCTGGCGCTCATCGGGGCGTTGCGGCTCGCGCGCGCCGATCCCCGCGGCATCGTCTGTTTCGACCGGTCGGAAGAGGGCTTCTGGCGCTCGTTTCGGGCCGGGATGCTGGCCTATCCGCTGTATCTGATCCTGCTGAGCTTTCCATTGCAGATCGGCGACGCGGCAGCCCAGATCGATGCCGGCCGCTATTTCGCCGCCGAGACCATCCATTACGTGATCTCGTGGGTGGCGTTTCCGCTTTTGATGCTGCCGCTGGTCGACCGGTTGCAGCGCAGCGAGCGCTTTTTCCTGTTTATGACCGCTTACAATTGGTGCCAGGTGCCGCAGACGGTGGTGTTTGCCGCGGTGGCGCTGCTTGGCGGGGTCGGGGTCTTGTCGGCTGACGGGATGGTGATCGCCGACCTGATCGCCGGGCTCGCGGCGCTGCTCTACGAGTGGTACGTCGCGCGCGTCGCGTTGGCGGTCAGCGGCGGGCGTGCGGTCTTTGTCATCGTGGTCGACATCGTGCTGGCGGCCGCGCTGAGCCATGTCAGCGCAGCGCTTTATCAGTCATAACGCACCTCGACGAGATAAAGCCCTTCGGCCGGCGCGGTGGGGCCGCCGGAGCGGCGGTCGCGCGCCGCGAGAGCGTGCGCGATGCGCGCCGGCGGCCACTGATCAAGCCCGACCAGCTTCAGCGTGCCGACCATGTTGCGCACCTGATGGTGCAGGAACGAGCGGGCGCGCGCTTCGATGCGGATTTCCTCGCCGGCGCGCGTCACATCGAGCGCGTCGAGCGTCTTGACCGGTGATTTCGCCTGGCACAGCGAGTCGCGGAACGTCGTGAAATCGTGCCGGCCGAGCAGGTGCCGCGCGCCGTCTTGCATCGCCGCCACGTCGAGCATGGGGGCGACGTGCCAGACGCGGCCGCGGTCGAGCATCGGCGGCGGCCGCCGGTTGAGAATCCGGTAGCGGTAGACGCGGCCGGTCGCCGATCGGCGTGCGTCAAACTGCGGCGGGGCGGGCTCGACCGCGAGCACGCTGACCGGCGCCGGCCGCAGATGGTGGTTGAGCGCGCCGCGGATGGTGTCCGGCGAATGGTCGCGCGCGAGATCGAGATGCGCGACTTGGCCCAGTGCGTGAACTCCGGCATCGGTGCGCCCGGCGCCAAAAACTGTCGCCGTCTCGCCGCAGAATTTCTCGACCGCTGCTTCGAGTGCGGCCTGCACCGACAGCCCCTCGGGCTGACGCTGCCAGCCGACGAGACCGGTGCCGTCGTATTCGACCGTCAGCTTGTAGCGGGGCACGGCAGCACCGTTCCGGGCGGGATCGCAAAGCCGCGCAGGACGGCGGCAGTATCCATCGGCGCGCGCCCGGCGCGCTGGATGCGTGTCGGGCGCAGCGCGCCGTTACCACAGATGACGGTCAGCCGGTCGTCGAGCACCGTGCCGGGCATCCGGCTGCCGCCAGCGGGGATGAGTTCGGCCGAGAGCACGCGGATGCGCTCTTCCGCGCCGCCGGCAACAAAAAAGGCGCCGGGCCACGGATCGAAGGCGCGCACCTGCCGCTCCAGCCGCTCGGCCGGGGCGCGCCAGTCGAGCCGCGCCTCGTCGCGGCTCAGCTTCTTCGCATACGTAGTGCCCTCTTCCGGTTGCGGCGTCGGCGTCAGATCGTCGAGCCGCACCAGCGCCTCGACGATCAGCCGGCCGCCGAGCTGCGCCAGTTCTTCCGTCAATCCTCCGCCGGTGGTCGCCGGCTCGATTGCTACGGCACGCCGCAGCAGCATGGGGCCGGTGTCGAGGCCCTCGTCCATCTGCATGATGGTGATCCCGGTCTCGTCGTCGCCTTCGAGGATCGCGCGCTGCACCGGCGCCGCGCCGCGCCAGCGCGGCAGCAGCGACGCGTGCACATTGAGGCAGCCGCGCCGCGGCCCCGCCAGGATCCCCGGCGGCAGGATCAAGCCATAGGCGGCGACGATTGCCGCGTCGGCATCGAGCGCGGCGAACTCGGCCTCGGCTTGCGGGTTTCGCAGGCTGACCGGACAGCGCATCGGGATGCCGTTCTGCTCGGCGAGCGCCTGCACCGGTGACGGCCGCAGCCGATGGTCCCGCCCCGCCGGTCGCGGCGGCTGCGAATAAGCGGCGACGATGTGGTGTCCGGCGCCGATGAGGGCATCGAGGATCGTTGCCGCAAAATCCGGCGTGCCCATGAAGACGAGGTTCAGTTTCTCGGGCATCGGCGTCGATCACATAACCCCCACCTCGACCGTCCCCCTCTCGCGGGGGAGGGGAAAAGCCGCCGCCGCGCCCTTCCGCCCCAACCGGGGGAAGGTTGGGATGGGTAGACCGGCAACGACCTCAGGCTTTTTCCAGCACGCGGCTGCGTTTGGCCTTTTGCAGCTTGCGCAGGATCATGCCGCGCTTGAGCGCCGAAAGGTGGTCGACGAACAACACGCCGTCGAGATGATCGACCTCGTGCTGCAGGCAGGTCGCGAGCAGTCCGGCTGCGTCGATCTCGCGGATCTCGTTTTCGTGATCGACGTAGCGCAGCCGGATCGCAGCCGGGCGGTCGACCTCGGCGTAATGCTCGGGCAGCGACAGGCAGCCTTCGTTGGCGACCATCATCTCGTCCGAACGCCACAGGATTTCGGGATTGGCGAGGCGGATCGGGTTCGGGTTCTCGCCCTCGCGCGCGACATCGACGACGATCACGCGCTGCGCGACGCCGACCTGCGGCGCAGCAAGACCGATGCCGATCGAGCCGTACATCGTATCGAGCATGTCGTCCATCAGCCGGCGCAGCCCGGCATCGACCTTGGCGACGGGCTTCGCCTTGATTTTGAGCCGCGGATCGGGCGCGGTGATGATTTCGAGGCGGGCCATCGGAAAACTAGGTAAGACGCGACTCGGCGAGCGTCAACGCTGGAACCTACAGCCGGTCGCGCAGGCGGGCGAGGTCGTCGAGGCCTTCGGGGCGGACCATGCACAAGACGTCGTCAAAGCCGACCGCGCGGATGCGCTGCAGCCGGTCGAGCGCCTCGTCGGCGCTGGTGATCTGCATTGTCGCGCGGCCGGCGAGCGGCATGTTGGCGATGTCCCCCTGCAGCTCGACGATCACGTTCGACAGGATCGCACGCTGGCCGCCGGCATCGCGGTAGAACTTGACGCCGCTCTCCAATTCCTCCGGCTGGCTGTAGAGGCCGGAAGCAATCCACCCGGCACAGCGCTCGGCGGCGTAGACGATCCAGCGCTTGTTGCGCCACGCGCCGAGCATCAGGTTGGGGCCGCGCTCGGTGCCGGGCCACGGAGTGAGCGTCCCGCCCGCAAGCGCCTTGCCGGCCCATGCCTGGCGCATGATTTCGAGCGACGACATCAGCGTCTTGAAGCGCGCGTCGTAATCCTCGCCGACCAGGTCGAAATCGGCCTTGGTCGAACCGCAGCCGAGCCCCAGCATCAGCCGGTCGCCGAGCAGCGCGTGCACCGATTGGCAACGATGCGCCAGCTCGACCGGATGGCGCACCGGTACCTGCAGCACGCAGGTCCCGATCTCGATCTTGCCGGTCAGCGCGGCCGCGGCGCTCATCAAGACCACCGGATCCATTGTCGCGCGGCCGCGGCCGAACGAGTCGGTGACCCAGAGGCCATGAAAGCCTTTCGCCTCGACGGCGCGGGCAAACGAGCCGAAACGGTCGAGCGTGCGCCCCGCGACCTCCGGATCGCCGCGCATCACATTGACCACATGCACTCTCATCGATCGAACCTCCGTTCGCTGTCATTGCGAGCGCAGCAAAGCAATCTCGGGCGGGTGAACCTCATCACGACGAGATTACTTCGTCGCCGTCGGCTCCTCGCGATGACGATCAGGATTCCGGTTTGGCTAGGAAGCGCTCGGCGAGGCGGACGAAGAAGCTGACGCCGTAGCCGAGCGCACTGTCGTTGAAGTCGTAGCGCGCGTTATGCAGAAAGCAGCCCCCCTCGCCGGGACCGTTGCCGAGCCACAGCATCGCGCCGGGCACCGCCTGCAGCATGTACGAGAAATCCTCACCGCCGAGGGTCGGCGGCACGGTGCGGCTGACATTGGCATCGCCGCACACCTCGGCGGCGACGTCGGCGGCAAAGTAGGCTTCCTCCTCATGGTTGATCGTCGGCGGATAGCCGCGACGGTAGGCGAGGTCGGCCTCGCCGCCGAACGCCGCGGCGGTGCCGCGCGCCACCTCGCCGATGCGGCGCTCGATCATGTCCTGGGTCTCGGGGCGGAAGCTGCGCACCGTGCCGCCGATCACGACCTCGTCCGGGATCACGTTGAATGCGGTGCCGCCGCGCATAAACCCGACGCTGACCACGGCGGAATCGACCGGATCGGTGTTGCGGCTGACGATGGTCTGCAAGGCCAGGACGATCTGCGCCGCCAGCACGAACGGGTCGTTGCCGCTGTGCGGGTGGGCGGCGTGCGTACCTTTGCCGCGCACGTTGATCTCGAAACGGTCGGTGGCCGCGAGCAGCGGCCCCGGCCGGGTCCCCATGTTGCCGACCGGCATACCCGGCCGGTTGTGCATCGCAAAGACGGCGTCGCAGGGGAACTTCTCAAATAGGCCCTGCTCGACCATGACGCGGCCGCCGCCGTGGCCTTCCTCGCCCGGCTGAAAGATGAAATGCACGGTGCCGTCAAAATTGCGGGTTTGCGCGAGGTACTTCGCGGCGCCGAGCAGCATCGTTGTGTGCCCGTCGTGACCGCAGGCGTGCATCTTGCCGTCATGCGTCGAGCGATGCGCAAACCGGTTCAGCTCCTGCATCGGTAGGCAGTCCATGTCGGCCCTGAGGCCGATCGCGCGGAGCGAGTTGCCGCGGCGGATGGTGCCGACGACCCCGGTCGTCGCCAGCCCGCGGTGCACCTCGCAGCCGTACTCCTTGAGCTTTGCCGCGACGATCTCGGCGGTGCGCTCCTCCTCGAAACCGAGCTCGGGATGGGCGTGGATGTCGTGACGGATCTGGACGAATTCGTCGAGGCTTGCGGCCACCTCGGGCAGGATCGGCATGCGCGCTCCGGAAGGTCGG
>JAFAWI010000012.1 GCA_019241915.1 Alphaproteobacteria bacterium | reverse complement strand
GCAAAGGCGGCGTCGCGGTGTCGTTTTTTGGCGACGGCGCGTCGAACGCCGGGCCGTTCCACGAATGCCTGAATATCGCCGCCACCTGGAAGCTGCCGATGGTCTATGTCTGCGAGAACAACATGTGGGCGGCGAACACCGCGGCGGCCGCGACGCACGCGCTGTCCGACGTGGCGTCGCGCGCGGCGGGCTATGGCATCCCGGGGGTCGTTGTCGACGGCAACGACGTCTTCGCCGTGTTTCATGCGGCGAGCGCGGCGGTCGAGCGCGCGCGCTCGGGTGACGGCCCGACCCTGATCGAGTGCAAGACCTATCGCTGGCGCGCCCACACCGAACGGCGCGGCCAGCCCGACGCCCGCGACCCGGCCGAGATCGAGGCGTGGCGGCGCAATGATCCGATTGCGCTGCTGGAGCGCCGGCTGCGCGAGCAGGGCGAGTTCGACGACGCCGCGCTAAAGGGCATGGAGAGCGAGATCATGGCGGCGCTGGAGACCGCCGTCGCATTTGCCGAGGCGAGCCCCTTCCCGCTGCCCGAACAGGCGGCCGACGACGTATTCGCGGCCTGAGGCAGAGACCGATATGCGCGAATTGACCTACAATGAGGCCGCTCTCGAAGCCGTCGCCGAAGAGATGCGGCGCGACCCGAAAATCTTCTACATGTCGACCGACGCGCTGCCGCCGCTGCTCGCCGAGTTCGGGCCGGAGCGGGTCAAGGCGACCCCGATTACCGAGGCGGCGTTCACCGGCATCGCGATCGGCGCGGCCGGCTGCGGGTTCCGTCCGATCGCCGACTGGCGCCAGGTCACGTTCTGCTTTGTCGCGATGGACCAGATCGTCAATCAGGCGGCGAAGATTCATTACATGTTCGGCGGCCAGGTGGCGTTCCCGATCCTGTTCCGCGCCGGGGTCGGCGGCGGCGGCCGGATCGCCGCGCAGCACTCGCAGTCGCCCTACTCGATGTTCATGAATGTCGCCGGTCTTAAGATGTTCGTGCCCTCGACGCCGCGCGACATCAAGGGCCTGCTAAAAACCGCGATCCGCGACAACAACCCCGTCATCTCGTTCGAATCGAACCGGCTGCTCGGCACCAAGGGGCCGGTGCCGGACGGCGACTACGCGATCCCGTTCGGTCAGGCCGACATCAAGCGCGAAGGCAGCGACGTGACGGTGGTCGCGCTTGCCTGGCTGGTGCACGAAGCGCTGGCAGCGGCGGAGGTGCTCGCCGCCGAGGGGATTTCGGTCGAGATCGTCGATCCGCGCACTCTGGTGCCGCTCGACGCGGCGACGATCCGCGCCTCGGTGCGCAAGACCGGCCGGCTCGTCATCGCCGACGAGGCCGGTCCGACCGCCGGTTTCTCGGCCGAGGTCGCGGCGGTCGTCAGCGAGGACGCCGCGACATTCGTCCGGCTCAAGGCGCCGGTGAAGCGGGTCTGCGCGCTGCAGGTGCCGATCCCCTATAGCCCGGTTCTCGAAAATCACGTCTTCCCGGACCGCAACCGCATCATCGCCGGCATCCGCGAGGTGCTGCAGGCCAAGGCGGCTGTCAGCGCGGCCTGAGCATGCCCGCACCGATCGTCGTCGCCGACAGCATCACCCGGGTCGGGGCCGAGGCCGCCGGAGCGGTGGTCGTCAACGCCTCGCACGGCGGCCTCTATGCGGCCTACCTCGCGGCGAAGCTGCATGCGGTCGCGGCCATCTTCAACGATGCGGGCATCGGCCGCGATTGCGCCGGGATTGGCGGGCTCGCCTATCTCGACGCGCTTGGCGTCGCCGCCGCGACGGTCGGCTACGACACGGCGAGGATCGGCGACGGTGCCGACATGATGGCGCGCGGCGTAATCTCACACGCCAACGGTTTGGCCGCTGCGCTCGGGGTCGCCGCGGGGCAATCGTGCCGTGATGCCGTTGTGAAGCTGCAATCGGCCAGATCGGCAGAAACCGCGCCGCCCGAAGCGCTTGAGGCGGCGTTCCTGCTGGTGGACAAAGCACCGCAGGTCTGGGCCCTCGACTCGGCCTCGCTGGTCCTACCCGAGCACAAAGACGCGATTGTTGTCACCGGCTCGCACGGCGGCTTGCTTGGCGGCAAGCCGGAGACCGTGCTCAAATACGATATCGCCGGCGCGCTCTATAACGATGCCGGCCTCGGTATCGACGAAGCCGGTGTCTCGCGGCTGCCGGCGCTCGACCGGCGCGGCATTCCGGCGGCCACCGTCGCGGCGTCGAGCGCCCGGATCGGCGATGCGCGCTTGTCGTCGTGACGCGCGACCCGACGCAGATGCTGCCGGCGGTCGACAACCGCACGGTCGAGATCAAGAAAGGCGATCGTGTCGCGTGACCGGGTAAGCTTGCCGTAAG
>JAFAWI010000651.1 GCA_019241915.1 Alphaproteobacteria bacterium | reverse complement strand
CCTGCCGGTGTTCGACACGGTCGCCGAGGCCCGGGCCAGGACCGGCTGCACCGCGAGCGTGATCTATGTGCCGCCCCCCTCGGCCGCCGATGCGATCCTCGAAGCGATCGATGCCGGTATTCCGCTCGTGGCATGCATCACCGAGGGCATCCCGGTCGTCGACATGGTGCGCGTCAAGCGCAGCCTGTCGGGGACCCGGACACGGCTGATCGGTCCAAACTGTCCCGGCGTTATCACCCCCGAAGAATGCAAGATCGGCATCATGCCGGGGCATATCCATCGCCGCGGCAAAATCGGCATTGTCTCGCGCTCGGGCACATTGACCTACGAGGCGGTGGCGCAGACGACCGCGGTCGGGCTTGGTCAATCGACCTGCGTCGGCATCGGCGGCGATCCCGTGAACGGCACGAACTTTGTCGAGATCCTCGAAATGTTTCTCGCCGACGATGAAACCCAAGCGATCGTGATGATCGGCGAGATCGGCGGAACAGCCGAGGAGGATGGTGCCGAATTCCTGAAGGCGGCGCGGCGAAAAAAGCCTGTCGTCGGCTTTATCGCCGGCACGACGGCTCCCCCCGGACGGCGGATGGGCCATGCCGGCGCAATCATCGCCGGCGGCAAGGGCAGCGCCGGCGACAAGATCGAGGCGCTGCGCAGCGCCGGCATCACCGTCGCCGACTCCCCCGCCGCGATCGGCAGCACAGCGAAACAGGTGCTGGGCGGGTAACTCGGTGCCGGCTTTCGGCTTTAGGACGCCGGTTGGCCCGATTATAATATCGGCTCTCACGCAAAGGTTGCCACATGAGCAGTTATGCCGGCACGGCCAAAAGCTATTTCGACAAGCTGCTGCCGTTCTTAAGCGCGCTCGACCACCACCAGATCGACAATGCGATCGGCGTCATCGCCGAGGCGTGGCAGGGGGGCAAGCAGATCATCACGCTCGGCAATGGCGGCAGCGCGGGAACCGCTCTGCATATGATCAACGACTGGAACAAGGGCATTTACATGGCGACGGGCAAGCCATTCCGCGGCCGCTCGCTGCTCGACAACATGGCTCTGGTGATGGCCTACGGAAACGACGTGTCGTTCCAGGACATCTTCATCGAGCAGCTCAAAAACATCCTTGAGCCCGGCGATCTGGTCGTCGCCATTTCCGGCAGCGGGAATTCGGAAAATGTGGTTCGCGCCGTCAAATACGCCAATGACAGCGCCGCGGTGACGCTCGGCTTGTGCGGCTACGACGGCGGCAAATTGAAGGGCTTAGCGCAGCACACCGTGTGGGCCAATGTGGACGACATGCAGCTCTGCGAAGATGCGCACGCGATCTTCGGGCATATGGTCATGCAGCGGCTGTGCGGGATGATATAGCGGATGCGGCCCGAGCGACGGACATTAGCGTGCTCGCGGGTGGGCCGCTTCGTAGACCTTGAGCAGGTGTTCGGGTTCGACCTTGGTGTAGCGCTGGGTGGTCGACAGGCTGGCGTGGCCGAGCAGCTCCTGGATCGCGCGCAAATCGCCGCCGCCGCCGAGCAGATGCGTCGCGAAGCTGTGGCGCAGCGCGTGCGGGGTGGCGGTCTCGGGCAGGCCGAGCAGACCGCGCAATAGCTGCATCTGACGCTGCACCAGACGCGGGTTGAGCGGCCCGCCGCGCGCGCCGACAAAAAGCGGCCCGTCCTTGGCGAGCGGATAGGGACAAGCCGCGACGTAGTCCGCCACCGCATCGCGCACCGCCGCCAGCACCGGCACGTGGCGCTGCTTGCGGCCCTTGCCGGTGACGACGAGAAGCTCGCCGCGCGGCACCTCGGCGACCGTCAGGCCGAGCGCCTCGGAGAGGCGCAGGCCGCAGCCGTAGAGCAGTGTCAGGATCGCGATGTCGCGCTTCTGCTGCCAGACGCTTGGCGACAGCTCACCGACGGTATCGATCGCGCCGCCGGCGTCTTCGACGGTCAGCGGCTTGGGCACGCTCTGCGGCAGTTTCGGCGCGCGCAGCGCCGCCAGACCCGGCGCCACCGCGAGCCGTCGCCGTTCGAGGAAGCGCACAAAGCCGCGCAGCACCGAGAGCCCGCGCGCCAGCGTCGTGCGCGCCCGGCCATCGCCGGCGCGCTGCGCCAGGAAGGCGCGGAAGTCGGCTGGACTTAGCTGCGCCATCCCGGGGAGGGACGGCATCTCGCCGCGGTGCTCGCCGAGGAAATCGAAGAACTGCGCGAGGTCGCGGCCGTAGGCGGCGACGGTGTGCGCCGAAGCGCGCCGCTCGGCCGCGAGCCAGTCGAGCCACAGCACGATCGCCTGGCGTAAATCCTCCGTCACCGCGAAGCGCGTGGCCGGGAGGGGTTCGGGAAGCGTGGGGAAAGGCTTTGGGGGGCTCGCCTGCGCCGGTGTCAGCGCACGGGATTGAGCCATAGGCCGATCGAAATGCCGACGATGCGGGCCAGGAACCCCAGCAGCTCGGTACCGAGTCCGGGATGGAAGCGGCCGGGCTTGCGTGTGCCGATGCACAAGAGGCCCGTCGGGGTCTCGCGACCGAAGCGCAGCCGCAGCAGCGCCTGCGAGCGCACCAGGCCCGCGGCGGCGCCGAACAGCATCGGGTCGCCTTCGACTTCGGCCTCGTACAGCACCGACTTGTCCTCGCCGAACTGCGCCTCGACCGCCCCGGCCGGCACCAGGTGGATGCCCTGGACGTTAAGCCGCGGCGTGATGCCGGCGATGTTCTCGATCGCGATCGTCACGACGTCGACATCGAGCAGCACCGCCAGATCGGTGGTAACGATCTGCAGCAGTTGCCCGAAGCTCGGCGCGGCAAGAACCGTTAGCGCCGCTTTGTGGACCCGCGCCTGGCTCGCCAGGTTGCCGCGGGTGACGCCGATCAGCGCCCGATATTCGGCATTGAGCCGGTCGAGCTCGCGGCGCTGGCGCTCGAACAGGAATTGCTGAAAGTCGACGACCCCATCGCCGATCTCGCGTCCCGGCGGGCGCAGCAGACGCAGCGCCTCGGGATGCTCGTCGAGGAATTCGGGATGGCGCCGCAGGAAGGCGACCACGTGCCGCGCCTCGATTGTCGCGACGGGCGCCTCGGCAGCGGGAACGCGCGTGGCAGGCTCGTCCACGGCCGAGCCGCGGGCGGGTCTTGTCCGATCGCGCGGCCGGTCGACCATCAACGCCATCCCCACATCGCGCCCCCGACGCTTGCGGGCTGTCGGCGGCCGGGCGAGTGTAGCCGATGGCCGATAGCGCTGCCAGTCTCGCCGGAGCGGACGGCGAGGTCACCGCTGCAACGCGGCTGCGGGTGCTGCTGCCGGTGCCGCTGCCGGCCGCGCTCGACTATCGCGCGCCGGGCGACCGCGAGACTGGCGGGGCGCCACCGGCACCGGGGTGCTTTGTCCGGGTGACCTTGGGGCCGCGCCGGCTGATCGGCGTGGTCTGGGACGACGGTAGGAACACCGCCGGCGATGACACCATCCCCGACGAGCGGCTGCGGCCGGTCGGCGAGGGATTGCCGACGCCGCCGCTGCCCGGGGAGCTGCGCCGCTTTATCGACCGCGTCGCGCAATACACGCTGGCGCCGCCCGGCATGGTGTTGCGTATGGCGATGAGCGTCGAAGCGGCGCTGCTGCCGCGGGCGTCGCGCCGTATTTGCACCGCCACCGAAGCGGGATTGGCCGCCCTTGCCGAACTACCGTCGAGAGGGCTGACTGCGGCGCGGCGGCGGGTGCTCGAGACGCTGCGCGAGGGGCCGGCCGACAGCGCGGCGGAAATCGCCCGCCGCGCCGGC